>JANNFV010000330.1:0-1862 GCA_031380285.1 Hyphomicrobiales bacterium
CTTCGAGGCTCGCTAGCGCTCGCACCTCAGGATGAGGACATCTGTGAGTGGCAACTCTCAGGGCCCCTCATCCTGAGGTGCGGAGCAAAGCGAAGCCTCGAAGGACGCACAACACCGGTGCAATCCACCCACGATCAACCATCACAAGCCCCGCCCCACTCTCACCACACATTCCCGTGACCATTTGCCCCGCCGTACTGGTCAAACGCCGTTGGCGTGTTACCTTGGATGTGTCGCACTGGAGCAACGGATGGCGGAGCCACAACGGACTGCACCGGAATCAACGCCAGCCGCCGCCTTGGCGCGGAAGGTGGATGCAACCCGCAATGTGATGCTCTGGGAGCGGGCATGGCCCGCCATGGTTGCACCTGCCGCCATCATCGCGCTGTTTCTCGCGGTCTCCTGGTTCGGCCTCTGGCTCGACATGCCGCGTTGGGGCCGCGCTTTTGGCGTGCTGCTGTTCGGCGCGGCTTTTCTCCTGTCTTTCAAAGGCTTGACGGGCATTCGCCGGGCAGGCGAGGGCGAAGCGCGCGCCAAGCTTGATCGCGATTCCGGCCTGCAGCATCGCCCCGTAGAGGCCATGAGCGACACGCTGTCGCTCGCCAGCGACGACACCTCCCGGGCGCTGTGGGCTGTGCACCAGAAGCGCGCCCAGGCCGCTGTCGACAAGCTGAGGGTTGCAACGCCCGATCCGGCGCTTCGCCGCCGCGACCCCCGCGCCTTGCGATTCGCGCCTTTCGTGCTGGCCCTGGCCGCCCTGTTTTCCGCCGGTCCCGACCTGACCAACCGTGTCACTGCGGCCTTTCAGTGGAGCGAACCGCCGGTTCCCCCGCCGCCGCCGCGCCTCGATGTCTGGCTCGATCCGCCATCCTACACCGGTCGTCCGCCGCTGTTCCTGGTGCGCAGCCAATCCGCCGATGGGGCTGGTGCGGCAGCGGGTCCGGTGCAGGCACCCGTCAATTCCGTCCTCGTCGTGCGGGCCACGCCTGCCGAAGGGGTAACACTCGATGTCTCCGGTGCCCTGCAGCCGCTGGAAGCTCCGGCAACCGCATCAGGCGCATTGGAAAAGCGCTTCACGCTGACCGGCCAGGGCGAAGCAGTCGTCAAGCGCGGCGGGACGGTGCTCGGCCGCTTCACGCTGTCCGCCATCCCCGACAAGGCCCCGACCGTGACGCTGAAGGAAACGGCACCCACGGAAAACCGCGATGGCCTCAGGCTGACCTACAGCGTCACCGACGATTACGGCGTCAAGGAAGGCGAGGCCCGCTTCTCCGCCATCCGCAAGGAGGGCGAGCCGCAGCGCCGCACGCTGGTCGAGCCGCCCACATCAGCCCTCACCCTGCCCTATGGCAACCAGCAGGAGAGCGATGCGGAAACCGTCGTGACCCTGGCGGAAAGCCCCTGGGCCGGAGCGCGGGTGCGCCTGCAGCTGTTCGTCAAGGACGATGCGGGCAATACCGGCCAGAGTGAAGCACGCGAGGTGACCTTGCCGCAGCGTCTGTTCACCAATCCCCTGGCGAAGGCGCTGGTGGAGCAACGCCGCAACCTGGTGCTCGACCCGGATCGCAAGGTGCAGGTGCAGACCGCACTCGATGCCCTGCTGATCGAGCCTGAGCGCTATCTCGCCAAGCAGACCGGGGCCTATCTCGGCCTGCGCATGGCCTCCCAGAAGCTTCGTGCCGCACGCACCGATCCCAAGCTCATGGAGGTCGCGGACTGGCTCTGGACCATGGCGCTGGAACTGGATGATGGCGGCCTGAGCGATGCCGAGAAAGCGCTGAAAGAAGCGCAGTAAAAGCTGCGCGAAGCCCTGGAGCGCAACGCCGACCCCAACGAGATCAAGCGCCTGACAGACAATCTGC
>JANNFV010000378.1:0-10768 GCA_031380285.1 Hyphomicrobiales bacterium
CGTCGCCCTCATCATGATCGATGGCGGCAACTTTCTCCTCTACTGGGACAAGCACGCGGCCATCGTGATCTTTGGCGGCTCGATCGCCGTGACCATGATCCGCTTTCCCTTCTCGGCCATCGCCCATGGCTTGCCGATGGGCATGAAATTCGTGTTCCAGATGCGCAAGATGTATCCGCGCGACCTGATCGAGGAGATCACCCGCGTGGCGGAGGTCGTGCGTAAATCCGGCCCTATCGCGCTTGAAAACATCACTGTCGATGATCCCTTCCTGGCGCAGGGCGTCCGCTACATTGCAGACGGCTATGATGCCGAATTCATCCGCGGTGCCCTGGAGCGGGACCGCGACATGTTCCTGACCCACCTCGACGAGGGGCAGAAAAACTATCGGTCGGATGGCGAATGCGCCCCGGCCTGGGGCATCAACGGCACGCTGATCGGCATGGTGAACATGTTCGCCAACATGGAAGACCCTTCCAAGCTTGGCCCGTTCATGGCCGTCGCGCTGCTGGCAACGCTTTATGGCGCTCTGGTCGGCAACCTGATCTGCCTGCCCATCGCGGACAAGCTGCACCTCAAATTGGATGAGGAAGAGATTTCCCGCACCCTGATCATCGACGGCATCCTGCAGATCCGTGATGCCAAGAGCCCGGCGATTGTGCGCGAGATGCTGCTGGCCTACCTGCCCGAGCATCAACGGGCCGAGATGGCAGAGGCGGCCGCCTGATGGCACGCAAGAAGGGACATGCAGGGGGGCACGGCTGGTTCGTGACCTTCGCCGATCTGATGGCGCTGCTGATGAGCTTCTTCGTCATGCTGGTCGCCATGTCGTCGTCGAACAAGGAAAAGATGCAGATCGTCGCGGGCTCGATGCGCGAAGCTTTCGGCACACAGAAAGAAAATCGCCTCGATGGCATCGTCGAGATGAATGGCATTCCGTTCAAGCCGAAGCTGAAGAACGCCCAGAACCTGCCGACGGAGTTCGGGTCTGATTTCACGGCCCCCACGACATTCGACAACCGCATCGATGGCCTGAAGATCGTGCAGTTCGACCGCAAGTTTGCGCTTGCTGCCGTGTCGCTCCGCCAGGCGCTGCAGGAGAACCCGGAAATCGCGGAACTCTCCAAAAATGTGATGATCGAGGAAACCAAGGATGGTCTCGATGTCCAGATCGTCGATCAGGATGGCCGCTCGATGTTCGCGGATGCCTCGAAGTACCCCTACGAGCGCACCCGCAAGCTGCTGGAGACGCTTGCTCCCCAGTTGCGCCGCATGTCAAACCGCGTGCGCGTGACAGGGCATACCTCGTCGCAGCGCTCGGCATCGCAGCCAGGATCGGCGGCTTGGGAGCTTTCGACCGGTCGGGCGCTCGCAGTGCGTGATATCCTCGCGGCAAGCGGTGTTCCCGATGACCGGTTCTTCGCTGTGCTTGGCAAGGCGGACACCGATCCGCTGTTCCCGGATGATCCGACCATGGCCGCCAACCGCCGCATCTCCATCCTGGTGATGCGGGAAGCACCCGTGGTGCCGATTGGCACCAAGCCCTGAATGTGGGCCTGCCTGTCGCTCAATCGCTGACCACAAGTGCCCAATAGATGGTGTGCCGTGACCCCGGACGGTGCTGCGCGGCAATGCCCATGCGGCGTGCTACCGGGAATGTCAGGGTGGCATCATGGACAGGCGATCCACGCCAACCGGAAAAAGCATCCGAAATCGTGTAATACCCGGCAGAGACGCTTTCGCGCGCCTGCCGCTGGCCTAGCCCTGCCGCCGCAAGTCGAATGCGAATATCCGTGCGGGCACCTCGCGCCACATCACCTCCGGCTGCCATCGCCGCTGCCTGCCGAGCCGCTTCCACCATGAGGGTGGAATCAAGAGCCACTGCTGCAAGCCCCTGGTTGCGCCGGTAGGCGTTGATCAGGTCACGCGCTGCTTCGACATTCAGTGCCGCTCCCGGCTCGGCCATGCTCGCATAGATCAAGGGAGCGGCAGCAGGCGGCGATGGAGGCTGAGCACAGGCAGCGAGCAATGGCAGCAAGGCACAGAGCGGGTTCATGCGCATGTCCTCAACTGCCCTTGGCGCTCGTCTTGACGCCATCGCCATCGGGCAGCGATTGCTCCTCGCGCTCTCCCTCCAGCAATTCGCGCGGGCGACGCGGCATGGGGATATCGATCCTGGCCTTGGAGAGCTGCTTGTGAATCTGGAACATCAGCTCGCTCTTGACGGGGAGGACGAAATCCACGTCGGCAAAACAGCGCAGCTCGAAATCCATGCTCGAATCGCCCAGGCGCATGAAATACACCCTGGGATGCGGCTCCTTCAGCACGTCCTTGTTGTCCTTCGCCACGTCGATGAGGATTTTCTTGACCCTGTCGGGATCGGAGCCATAGCCGACGCCGATGGGGATCACGATCCGCGCCGTGCGATCATTGTGCATCCAGTTCTTCACCCGCCCGGAAATGAACTCGGAATTGGGAACGATCAGCGAGGCGCGATCAAACGTCTCGATCTGGGTGGCGCGAACGTTGATCTTCTTGACGATGCCTTGCTCGTCGCCCACCACAATCCAGTCGCCGACACGGATCGGGCGTTCCCACAGCAGGATCAGCCCTGACACGAAATTGTTGACGATGGACTGCAGGCCAAAGCCGATGCCGACGGACAGGGCACCGGCGACAATGGTGAACTTGTCGAGCGAGAGGCCGAGTGTGGAGGCCGCCGCCATTGTCGCGAGAATGATGCCGATGTAGCCCACGCTGGTGGTGATGGAATTGCGCAGGCCGATATCCAGCTTGGTGTGCGGCAGATAGCTTTTCTCCAGCCAGCGCTTGATGCCCTTGGTGATGGTGAAGCCCACCGCGAAGAAGGCGATGGCCAGGATGATCGTGGAGAGCGAAATCGTGACGCCGCCCACCGTGAAGCCGAAGAGGGCCGCGCGCAGCGGGCCGACTGTGTCGCCTCCGTCCAGTCCCCAGGGGGCGAGCACGAACATGGCTGCCGCAATGAACAGCACCATGCGGAAGAAGCCGTTGGAAAGGATGCTGATCTGCTTCAGCGAGCTCTTGCTGAGGCCGACCTGGGCCATCACCTGCTTGCCGACAATACCGTCCGGCGAGACGCCGTGGCCGACATACTCATCGACGAGCGCCACCAGGATCACCAGGATCGCGCCGACCATGACGATCCAGATGATCTGATCCGCCATGAAGGAAGCAAGCGACACGTAGCCGAAGATCACGGGGAGCAGGATGCCCGCCGCTGCAACCATGGCACCCAGTCTCAACGCACCGCTGAAGCCCGGCTGGGTCGTCGGTGCCTGGAGCTCCGTCGCAACGGCGTCCTCCGTCGGTTGCTGACGCAAGCCCCTGAGCGTCCACAGAATTGCCAGGCCACCGAGCAGGGCAAACACGGCCTTGGTCGCAACCGTGACGGGCAGCACGGCATAGATCGCCTGGTTCAGGGCTTCGAGAGTCTTGCCTGCCACGATGATGCCGGTGAACACGCTGGCAAGATTGGTGATCTTGGAGGCCGTGCGGTCATCGACGTCGATCAGCCTCCATTGCGCATCGTCCGGCCCCAGCAGACCGTCAGCCAGGCCATGGGCAAAAGCCACGAAGGCGATGCCGAACAGCAATGTCCGCAGGATTGTCTCGATCCGATCCGTCAGCAGTCCCAGCGCATCAAGGAGATTGTAGAAGCCCGCGCAGACGATGATCGGCACCACGGCCCAGATCAGCGTGACCCGCAGCGCCGCCAATGCACGCTTCAGGCGCGCAGGCCGGGGCGCTTCCGCCGCTCCTTCCGGCACTGGGATAATCGGACGCCCTTCGAAACGGCGCAGCGAACGGTGCGCGGGTATCACGACGAGCACAAGCAGGAACACGGCTGCCGCCAGAATGGCGAGCCGGAAGGCATCGAGGTTGAATGCGAGATGCCCGATCCACTGCGAAACCAGGTATTGAGCAGACCGGAATTCGGCGGGCAGCGACCGCGCCACATCCATCCAGAGGAAGGGGCTGACGACGCTCGATGTGCGCTCCAGCAACGCCTTGGTCAGCAGCGTGCGGCGCTGGTCCGAGATCTTGGACGAAAGCTGATCGAGCGAAACGATGTGGTTGCGGGCGAGCGCCAACAACCCTTCCACGTCTCGTTGCGCCTTTTCCTGTCCTTCGCGCTCCTTGGCCACCTCGGGGTTGTCGGTCTGGCCCTTGGAGGCATCGGCCTTGGGGCCGAGCTGTTCCAGTCGGGCCTTGATGCCCTCCAGCCGCGGGGTCTGCTCACCCACGAACCCGCGCAATTGATCGAGCACAGGCTCCAGCTTGCCGCGCGCTGTGACGAGACCACGATCATTCGTCAGGTTGGCATCAATCTCCTTTTCCAATGCAGTGATGGCAGAGCGGAACCCGTCAAGCTGCGCCTTGGGATCGTCTTGCGCCTGGGCAAAACCGGATGAAGCCAGAACCGCCGAGAGTAGGGCGGCCACAAGGGCTAAGGATCGAAAAAGGGATGTCATCAAGGACCAGGGAAAAAAGATGATTCGCATGCGCCAACCATGCACCGGTTCGCCATCCGGGACAAAAGCGGCAGGGAGATGACGGTGCAGGGCGATTCAATTCTGCGTCCGTTTGGTCGTCTTGGCCGGGCTTACCCCGGCCATCCTGTTTTCCCTTGCAGCATGGCCAACGGGGGTTGCCCGGCCAACGGCCGGGCATGACGGTGGAATTGAATTGCACTGGATGACATCGCGACAGGAGCGCTTATGATGCCGGAATGACACGCATTTCCGCGCCTGATGGCATCCAGCGACGCTACCTGCATGACGAAGTGGCTGACCGCCTGCGCGCATTGATCCTTTCAGGGGGACTGGAGCCCAAGGCTCGCGTGAACGAACTGGAGCTGTGCGACCGCTTCGGCACCTCGCGCACGCCACTGAGGGAAGCCATCAAGATTCTCTCCTCTGAGGGTCTTGTGGAACTGCTGCCGAACCGTGGCGCACGTGTGGCCTCGCTCACTGCGGCCGAGATCGACGAGATGGTACAGGTGGTCGCCGGGCTGGAGGCCGTGGCGGCCGAACTCGCCTGCCAGCGGGCGGAAGACGACGAAATCGACGCCATCGCCGCCGATACCGAGGCCATGGTGAAAGCCTTCCGGGCCAAGGACGAGGTGGCCTATTTCAATCTCAACCGCGCCATCCACGAAGGGCTGATGGCGGCAGCCCGCAACGGCACGCTCTCAGGTATCTACGCCAACCTCTCCAGCCGCATCCAGCGCATGCGCTACACCGCGCACAAGACTGATGCACAGTGGCAGCGTGCGATGGACGAGCATGTCGAGATGGTGACGTTGCTCAGGGCTAGGGAGGGAGAGAAGCTGGCGGCGGTGATGAAGGCGCATATCCGGGGCAAGGCGGAGGTGATTGCCGCGAGCTATGGGGTGGTGGTGTAATCTTGTGCAGACCAGACTGATAAATAAAAATTTGTCCATCAGATAGTGGCATAGGACATTATTCCTGTATTTCGTGACTGCAACTCAAACCTGAGGAATGCTTGATGCGAAACGAGGATTTGGGACTTCTTGAGGCCGTCGGAAGACAAATTTTACAATGCAAAAAAGATGTTCTGCGGCTCAAATTGCACCTGCGTGGTCGAAAATACGATCCTGACCAAGCAAGGGTTCCAGGCGGCGAACCCAATGCTGGCCAATGGACAAGTGATGGGAACGAAAGCCCAGACAAACCCGAATGGCGTTCGGCCATGGCGTCGAAGCGTTCAGAGGCTTTTTGTAATAGACAGTACGAAATCGACCTGATGCGCTGCGGGATTGCAGCAATACAAGCCTGCTGCAGTCAGGCTATGGAACGGCTCCAAGCGTGTCGCAACGGACGTCAAATTCCTTTGCTCGTGTTTTGAGGTGACCCATGATCATCGCCGAACGAACATTGTACGCCACAACAACTACAAACCCTCGTGTACCCATTCACGTGCGTTTATTTTCTCCCGTCCAGAACAAACGAGACTGGTCCTGCAATTACGAAATTGACTGGCCCACCGGGAAACGAACCCAAAAAATTCATGGTCTCGATGGAATGCAAGCTCTCATTCTCGCATTGCAGATGATCGGCTCAGACCTCTACGCAAGCAAGTATCATGACGATGGGAGCCTTTTCCTTGAACAACCGGGAAATGGTTACGGCTTCCCAGTCGCACACGTGATGCGAGACGCACTTATTGGTGATGACAAATGCCTCTTTGGATAGGCCGCGCACAGACATGTTGATGAAAAAATCAACCCGCACAGTTTGAACACATCCAGCGGCCAGGAACACCACCGTCACAAACACGGTTAGCGGCCACAGCGTCAGCGCTTTCCTGTCGCCATTGACCACACCCTTGCCCGCGGCAGCCGACCTTGCCTATAAGCCCTGAAATCCAATCAGGTGCGCCAACGGGCGCGGCGCAAGGGCATCCCCAAGGACTCTCCCATGGCAGGGCATTCGCAATACAGCAACATCATGCACCGCAAGGGCAAGCAGGACGCGATGCGTTCCAAGCTGTTCTCCAAGCTGTCGCGCGAAATCACTGTTGCGGCGAAGCTTGGCCTGCCTGACCCTGCCATGAATGCCCGGCTGCGCATGGCGATTATCGCGGCGCGCGCCGAGAACATGCCGCGCGACGTGATCGAACGGGCCGTCAAGAAGGCGTCGGGCAGTGATAACGAGCACTACGACGAGATACGCTACGAGGGCTATGGCCCGGGCGGCACGGCCATCATCATCGAGGCCATGACCGACAACCGCAACCGCACGGCGTCGGACATCCGCTCCTACTTCACCAAGGCTGGTGGTAACCTCGCCGAAACGGGTGCCGTCTCCTTCATGTTCGACAAGGTGGGACAGGTGGAGTTCGATCCGTCCGTTGCCTCGGAGGATGCCATGCTGGAAGCCGCAATCGAGGCGGGTGCGGACGATGTGGTTTCCGAGGAAGCGGGGCACACCGTGATCTGCGGCGTGACATCGCTGGCCGATGTCTCGACTGCACTTGAGGGGAAGTTCGGCAACCCGCGCAAATCAGCCTTCGTCTGGAAACCGCAGACCAGTGTCAGCGTCGATGACGAGGCGGGCGAGAAGCTGATCAAGCTGATGGGCCTACTCGACGATCACGATGATGTGCAGAACGTCTTCTCGAATTTCAGCGTGTCGGATGCGCTTGTGGCGAAGATGGGCGGCTGAAGCTTATCGCCCCAGCAGCGGGTCCACCAGCGGCAAGGCCAGCAGCGCCGCCGTGAAAATCACGGCATAGGCGAGCCGTCGGAAGGTCTGCTCCGAGGCGATCGGGAATAGCCATGCGCCGACCAGCAAGCCCAATCCGTAGGGCAGGCACAATGGCAGGGCCTGCATCACGGATGCCCAGGTCAGCACGCCGGTCCACCAGTAGATGACACCTGTGACTGCGGGCAGCACCGCGAAGAAGCCGTTGAGATTGTCGCGTGTCTGCTTGGCGTCGTTCTTCTGGGCGGCCAGCCAGAAGATGGCGATGGGCATGCCGCCGAGTTGTGCCAACCCACTCGCCGTGCCTGCAAGACTGCCCACGCCCAACGACAGGGGCAAACCCGCTGCGCCCCTGTAGCGCCAGCCCGTCGCCAGTGCCGTGACGCCGCACAGGATCGCGATGGCGACGATCCAGCGGGCCGTGAACGGATCGGTGTTGAGCAGCAGCCAGACGCCGACCGGCACGAACAGCATGGCACCTGCCAGCAGCGGCAAGACCTCGCGCCAGGCCACGCGGCGAAAGCCCGCTGCCGCCAGCGGCAAGGCGAAAGGGATGTCGATGAACCAGATGAGAGCCGCGGCGGTCTTCGGCCCGACGGCGATGGTGGCGATGGGGACGAAAACCATGGCAAAGCCAAAGCCGGTGAACCCGCGCACGAGGCCGCCGATCAGCGCAGCGACTATCAGGGTCACAAGCGTCGATGGGGTGGCGAAGCCGAAATAGGCGGAGAGTTCCGTGAGAATGATCATGATCCAGGATATATTCTGGCGCTAAACTGACCGCTTTCAGGTTGCCCGGTCAAACCAGAAGAATTGATCCGGTGGATCACCATGGCGGAACCGGCTACCGATGCTGAACCATGCTTGCACCCCATCCGATTCGCATTCTCGGCATCGATCCCGGCCTTCGCAAATGCGGCTGGGGCGTGATCGAGACGCTGGGAAGCAAGCTCACCTTCGTGGCCTGCGGCTCCGTCGAACCTTCGGACAAGCTGGCGCTGAGCGAGCGGCTGAAGCTGCTGCATGAAGGGCTGGTCAAGGTGGTGGCGGAGTTCGCGCCGCACGAGGCCGCCATCGAGGAAACCTTCGTCAACAAGGATGCGCGGGCCACCCTGAAACTGGGGGCAGCGCGGGGCGTGGCGATGGTGGCCCCTGCCCTGTCCGGCATCAGCGTGGCGGAATATGCACCCAACCAGGTGAAGAAGACCGTGGTGGGATCGGGCCATGCCGAGAAACAGCAGATCCGCATGATGATCGGCGTGCTGCTGCCTAGGGCTGATCCGAAGACGGAAGATGCGGCGGATGCGCTGGCCATTGCGATCTGCCATGCGCAGCATAGAAGCGTGAGGACATTGGTAAAATGATCGGCAAACTGAAGGGCCTCATCGACAGCTACGGCGATGATTTCGTCATCATCGATGTGGGCGGCGTCGGCTATGTCGCGTTCTGCTCGGGGCGCACGCTGCAAGCCCTGCCCCCGCCGGGCGAGGCGGCTGTGCTGGCCATCGAGACCTATGTGCGCGAGGACCAGATCAAGCTCTTTGGCTTTGCCAGCGACACCGAGCGCGAGTGGTTCCGCATCCTCCTCAACGTGCAGGGCGTGGGAACCAAGGTGGCGCTGGCGATCCTCTCCACCTTCAAGCCGGGTGATCTGGCGTCGGCCATAGCGCTGAAGGACGTGGCGAGCATCACCCGCACGCCGGGCGTGGGCAAGAAGCTGGCGGAGCGCATCGTGCTCGATCTCAAGGACAAGGCGCCCGCCTTCGGCTCCGTTGATCCCGCTGTGATGAAACTGCAGGGCGATGTCGGCGAGAACCGTGCGCCGAGGCCCGCCGTCGAGGCCATCTCCGCGCTGGTGAACCTGGGCTACCAGCAGGCGCAGGCCTCTGCCGCCGTAGCCGCCGCGATGCGCGTGGCGGGGGATGATCCCAAGACGGAGGCGCTGATCCGGCTGGCGCTGAAGGAGATGGCGCGGTGAGGTCGGGCTGTCCCCTTCCCCCGTGGGGGAAGGTGCCCCGCTCTTGCGGGGCGGATGAGGGCAAATCCCTGCGCACGGAAGTTCTCCCTCATCAGTCAGGCTCCGCCTGCCAGCTTCTCCCGAGGGAGAAGCGAAAGTAAAGATGCAACGCCTTTTCCTCCTTGCCACCCCTGCCCTGTTCGTCTTCTTCTGGTCCACGGGGTGGATTTCGGCGAAGTTTGCTGCGCCGCATGCTGATCCCCTGTGGTTTCTCTCCATTCGCTTTGCCTGCGCTGCCGTCGTCATCGGGCTGTTTGCCCTGGTCGTACGGGCGCCATGGCCGCACGGTCGGCGGGCCTGGCTGCATGCGCTCGTCTCGGGCGTATTGCTGCACGGCATCTATCTCGGTGGCGTCTGGTGGGCGGTGAAGCACGGGCTGTCCGCCGGCATTTCCGGCCTGCTCGCAGCGTTGCAACCCCTGCTGACGGCGCTGCTGGCACCGTATCTCCTGCGGGAGACAATTACCCCCAGGCAATGGCTTGGCGTGGCTGTCGGGCTGTTCGGCGTGATGCTGGTGCTCTCACCCAAGCTGGGCGTGGTCTTGGGCGGCACGGGCGAGGCAGCGTGGCTGGCGCTGGGCATCAACGTCATCGGCATGGTGGGCGTGACGGCGGGCAGCTTCTACCAGAAGCGCTTCGTGGCGGGTGCGGACCTGCGCACCGTGACCTCCGTGCAGTATCTGGGCGCGCTGGTTGTCGTGCTGCCCATCGCGCTGGCGACGGAACAACTGCATTTCGATCACAGCCTGACACTCTATGCCGTGCTGGCGTGGTCTGTCCTCGTGCTCTCGGTCTTCACCATCGCGATCATGCTGATGATGATCAACCGGGGCGAGGTGACGCGCGTGTCCGTGCTGATCTACCTCGTGCCCTCCACCGTGGCCGTGCAGGCGTGGCTGCTGTTCGGCGAGACGTTGAATGGCATGCAGATCACCGGCATGGTGCTGACGGCGCTGGGCGTGTATCTCGCCACACGCAAAGCTTGAGAGAGTTCCATGGCGACGATCATCGACGGCAACGCCTTTTCCGAGACACTCCGCGCCCGTATCGGGGCCGTGGTGGCGAGCCACGTGGCGCAGGGCCACGCCCCGCCCGGCCTGGCCGTGGTGCTGGTGGGCGATGATCCGGCGAGCCGCGTCTATGTGAGGAACAAGGGCAAGCGCACGGTTGAAGCCGGGATGCGCTCCTTCGAGCATATGCTGCCCGACACCACCTCCGAGGCAGACCTGCTGGCGCTTGTGGCGCGGCTGAATGCCGATCCCGCCGTCGATGGCATCCTCGTGCAGCTGCCGCTGCCGAAGCACATCAGCGCGGACAAGGTGATCGAGGCCATTGACCCCGCCAAGGATGTCGACGGGTTCCATCCAGTCAATGTCGGGCGGCTGGCGAATGGACAGCAGGCCTTGGTGCCCTGCACGCCGTTGGGCTCGCTGATGCTGCTGAAATCCGTGCGCGCCGACCTCGCCGGTCTGGAGGCCGTGGTG
>JANNFV010000391.1:0-4153 GCA_031380285.1 Hyphomicrobiales bacterium
CAAGCACGTGACGCTCAACCAGATCTTCGCCGGCATGATGCCCTATATGCTGATCGTCATCCTGTGCATGGTGATCATGTATATCTGGCCCGGCATGACGCTGTGGCTGCCGAACTTCCTCTATGGGGCGGGGTGAGGGCGCAGCAAGCCACGCATGGGGCCGTTCTTTTGGTCGCAATTGCAGAACCCCTGAATTTTGGGAGACTACCGGTGCGCGTCGTTTGGTGTTATCTTTTGCCCATGAGTGAAAACATCAAAGATGCAACACTGAAAGTCCTGATCAAGATTCAGGATGAGCTGGCAGACCATCGGGCCCGTCTGATCCGGATCGAGGAAATCAGCCGCAAGCAACGCCGCGATACGGCTGGCATGCTGGTGATCGGCAAGGCGATGGCGGGCGATTTTGCCGAGCAGATGGCGGCGGTCGTCGAGCGTGTCGAGGTCATTGAAGCCAAGCGGAGCTGACACAGGACGAAATGGCTGCGGCTTGCGCAAAGCCATCCTTGCCCGCTCATACACCATTCACCTGAAGTCTGCTTTTCCCACGGCGCATGCCGCGCTATATCCGCGGCTATCGACTCATTAACGCGCTCTGAGGAAACCCCATGTCCCGCATCACGCTCCGCCAGCTTCTCGATCATGCTGCCGAGCACAGCTACGGCGTGCCTGCCTTCAACATCAACAACATGGAGCAGGCGCTGGCGATCATGGCAGCAGCCCATGAGGTGGATGCGCCTGTGATCATCCAGGCCTCGCGCGGCGCGCGCAGCTATGCCAACGACATCATGCTCAAGCACATGATGGATGCCGTGACAGAAATCTATCCGCACATCCCGGTCTGCGTGCATCTCGACCATGGCAACGAGCCCGCGACCTGCATGACCGCGATCCAGGCCGGCTTCACCTCCGTCAAGATGGACGGCTCGCTGAAGGCCGACGGCAAGACGCCGGGCGATTGGGACTACAACGTGGGCGTCACCAAGGCTGTTGTCGACATGTCGCATCTCGGCGGCATCTCGGTGGAGGGTGAGTTGGGTGTGCTCGGCAGCCTCGAGAGCGGCATGGGCGAAGCGGAAGACGGCCACGGTGCCGAGGGCAAGCTCAGCCATGACCAGTTGCTGACCAACCCGGACGAGGCCGTGAAATTCGTGGCCGAGACCAAGGTGGATGCGCTTGCCATCGCCATGGGCACCTCGCACGGGGCCTACAAGTTCTCGCGCAAGCCGGACGGGGCGATCCTCGCCATGAACATCATCGAGGAGATTCACGCCAAACTGCCGAACATGCACCTCGTGATGCACGGCTCCTCCTCGGTGCCGCAGGATTTGCAGGACATCATCAACCAGTATGGCGGCAAGATGCCCCAGACCTGGGGCGTGCCGGTGGAAGAGATCCAGCGCGGCATCAAGCACGGTGTGCGCAAGATCAACATCGACACCGATAACCGCATGGCCATGACCGGGCAGATCAGAAAAATTCTGGCCGAGCACCCCGGCGAGTTCGACCCGCGCAAGTATCTCAAGCCCGCGATGGAAGCGATGCAGAAGCTCTGCCGCCAGCGGCTACAGGAGTTCAACACAGCGGGTCAGGCCAGCAAGATCAAGCGCGTGCTGACTACGGCGGAGATGGCCAGGCGCTACGTCAAGGGCGAGCTTGACCCGACCTTCGCGGCGAGGAAAGCGGCTTGAGCCGCAGACCATGGCCGACGACAACCGCCTGGCGCTGATCACTCCGCCCATCGCTGATCACGCCGCTTTTCGCCCGCTGCTTGAGGCAGCGATTGGCACGGGGGGCGTGGCCTCAGTGCATCTACGCGTGGCTGGTGCTTCAGCACGCGATGCACAGCGCTTCATCCAGGCGCTGGCTCCTGTCGTGCAGGACAAGGGGGCCGCCCTGCTGATCGACCCTCCCGCCGATCTGCGTGAAGTCGCACGGTGGGGTGCGGACGGCGTGCATGTCGGCGATCCGGCTGCGGCCAAGGATGCATTGCTGGCCCTGCGGCCGGATCGCATTGTCGGCGTCGGCGGATTGCGCTCCAAGGACGCTGCCATGACGGCGGGCGAGGATGGCGTCGATTATGTGATGTTCGGCGAACCACGCGCCGATGGCACCGTGCCGCCAGCCGAACAGGTGATCGAACGCTGCCAGTGGTGGGCCGAGGTCTTCACCACGCCTTGCGTCGGCTACGCGGCTTCGCCTGAGATGGTCGGGCCGCTGGCTGCTACGGGCATCGAGTTCGTGGCGCTGGGGGAATGGGTGTTCAGCGGATCGCCTGACGTGGTTGCCGCTCGGGTGAAGGACGCGGCGAACGCCCTGAAACGCTGAGGGCCTGGTCGGCGTCACGCATGGCGGCGAGAAACCGACGCGCGTGGTCAGCAATCCGTGCGGCCTGGTCGAGGCCATTGACGATGCGCCGGGCCTGGAGCCACTTTGCACGCGGGCCACTGAAATAGTGGGCCAGACCCCGCCCGGTGAACCAGCCCTCCTCCATGCCCCTGATCAGGATGGTCGCGGCGATCTCCGGCTCCAGTGCCCTGTCAGGATCGCCCACGAGGTCCACACCGATCAATGCACCGATGCGGCGATAGTTGTTCTTCCATGTCAGTTGGACATAACCGCGTCCACAATAGCGTGCGCCGTCGCCGGGCTCAGTGTTGCCATTGGCGCGCGCCATGGCCGGACGTTGTCCAGCCACGTCATACTGCTTCAGGAGATACGCCTTGCCGCCGCGCTCGCGGATCGGCTGCATGGTGGCGGCGGTCTCATGCCATGCCGTGGCGAGGATGTAGGCGAGGTGGCGGCGGTCGCCCTCGCCCTTGCGGGTGTTCTCCCAACGGTCAAGCATGAGCATCAGTCCGTTGCGCTGCTGTGGGCGCAGTGCACCCAGAAAGACAGTCCTGGCGACGCGCTCGAAGAAAAATTCCCGGTCAATCATTGCCACCATCCTCAAACAACATTCAATGCAACGGCGCTTACATAGGAATATTGTCATATTTATGATGCTGATGATCTGCCATGCCGCCGGGGTGCTTGACCCCATCTGCCAAGAGGGGCAGGAGACACTGCGTCCTGCAGGCTTTGTGCCCGCGCATTTCCGCTGTTTCTCCTCTCGAAGAGCCCCCGATGATCCGCACGCCGCTGATGAATGTCATGACTGCCGCCGCTGTGAAGGCTGCACGCGGCCTGAAGCGCGACTTCGGCGAGGTGGCGCTGCTGCAGGTCTCGCGGAAGGGACCGGCGGATTTCGTGTCCGCTGCTGACAAGAAATCAGAGAAGGTGCTGTTCGAGGAACTCCTGAAGGCGCGCCCCGGCTACAGCTTCATGATGGAGGAGACGGGCAGCGTCGAGGGCCGCGACAAGACGCATATCTGGCATATCGATCCGTTGGATGGCACCACCAACTTCCTGCATGGCATCCCGCATTTCGCGATTTCCATCGGCCTCGAGCGCGACGGCCAGTTGGTGGCGGGGCTAGTCTACAACCCGATCACCGACGAGATGTTCGTGGCCGAGAAGGGCCAGGGGGCGTATCTCAACAACCAGCGCCTGCGCGTGGCACAACGCACCACCATCAACGAAGCCGTGGTGGTGTGCGGCATGCCGAACATTGGCCGTGGCGACCACAAGCAGTTCATGAACGAGGCAGCACAGGTGATGGCTGTTGCTGCCGGAATGCGGCGCTACGGCGCGGCAGCGCTCGATCTGGCCTATGTGGCGGCAGGCCGTTTCGACATCTACTGGGAGCGGGGACTGAGCACCTGGGACATGGCGGCTGGTGCCGTGATCGTGCGGGAAGCGGGCGGCTATGTCAGCGACGTGACGGGCAACAGCACTTACATGGAGACCGGCGATGTTCTGGCGGGCAATGAAACGATGCAGAAAGAGCTGATCGCGCTGCTGAAGAAAGCACAGGCGGCCTGAGCCTATCCCGGCTCACATCAACGGCCCGCCTTTCAAGGCCGCTGCGCATCGCCATTTGTGAGTTTTTGCCCTAGCCAAGTCGCCGTTTTTCCACTAAGCGAGCGCCTTCAGTTTTATTCAAGCCGTCCGTATGCGCTTTGGCATTGCGGAGCAGGAGAGACACCATGGCCGTTCCAAAACGCAAGACCTCGCGCATGAAGCGTGGCTTTCGCCGTTCGCATGATGCGCTTTC
>JANNFV010000402.1:0-4021 GCA_031380285.1 Hyphomicrobiales bacterium
CACCACGGAGTAGGGCGGCACATAGCCCACATGCACTTCGCCCGTGGCCCGGTCGATGATCTTGGTCGAGGCGCTGATGAACACGCCCATCGAAATCACCGAGCCTTCGCCGACGATGACGCCTTCCACCACTTCGGAGCGTGCGCCCACGAAGCAATTGTCCTCGATGATCGTGGGATTGGCCTGCAGCGGCTCCAGCACGCCACCGATGCCGACACCGCCGGAGAGATGGATATTTTTGCCGATCTGGGCGCAAGAGCCGACGGTCACCCAGGTGTCGACCATGGTGCCTTCGCCGACGCGCGCGCCGACATTGACGAAGGACGGCATCAGGATGACGTTCTTGTCGATGAAGGCGGAGTGGCGGACGATGGCGCCGGGCACCATGCGGAAGCCAGCTTCCTCGAACTTGCCCCTGGGCCAACCCGTCATCTTCAGCGGCACCTTGTCATAGCCGTAGACCGGGTTGTGGGCCGGACTGCCGGTATCCATGCCGAAAGGCAGGACGCTGTTGTCATTGAGCCGGAAGGACAGCAGCACGGCCTTTTTCAGCCATTGATGCACGGCCCAACTGTCCTTGAGTGGCTTTCCATGAATCTTCTCGGCCACCCTCAGCTTGCCGTTATCGAGGCCGTTCAGCGCCTCGTTGACCGCATCGCGCACCTCGCCCTTGGTCGCGCTGCTGATCTCGGTGCGGACCTCCCAGGCCTTCTCGATGGTGGCGGCAAGCGATGCGATGGACATGAGACGTGCTCCTTCAGAAAGTGCGTTCGCTTGTCGCTGGATCAGACGGCGAGTCAATCTCAAACTATCGGTTGATTGGAAATTTGCCTTGGCGGGACTATGACAGCCCATCATGAGCCAGGCCGATCCGACTTTCGCCAACCCTTTCCCGCCTGCCACCGAGGCAGAATGGCGCAAGCGTGTTGACGCCGTGCTCAAGGGCGCGGATTTCCACAAGAAGCTGGTGTCCCGCAGCCATGACGGCCTGGCGATCCAGCCGCTTTATCCGCGGCAGCCGCAGGCAACCCTTGTTGCGGGTGCCACGAGCGGCAAGCCATGGGGCGTGGCGGCGCGTGTCGATAATCCCGAAGCAGACGTGGCCTCGGCCCAGGCCCGCGAGGATCTGGAGGGTGGTGCCGACGCGCTGGCACTCGTGTTCCCCGGCGGTCGATCCGCACGCGGCTACGGCTTGCCTTGCGAAACAGTGGTAGAACTTGATGCCGCGCTGGCGGGCGTGCATCTGGATCTCGTGCAGACACGGCTCGATCCCGCCCCGGCAGGCCGCGTGCATGCCTTGATGCTGGCCGCGCTGGTCGAGCACCGCAAGCTGAACCCGGCACAGATCAAGATCGATTTTGGCCTTGATCCGATCTCCAGCCTGCTCTCGCTCGGTCATGTGCCATGGGACTGGCCGAGCATGGCGGCAAGGCTGGGCGAGACAGTGCTGTCGCTCAAGGCGCGGGGCTTTCGCGGACCTTTCCTCACCGTCGATCTGCGTCCCGCGCATGAGGCGGGAGCCAGCGAGGGCCAGGAACTGGCTGTGGCGCTGGCCCAGGGCGTGCTCTACCTGCGGGCGCTGGAAGCCCATGGCGTGGCGCTGGTTGATGCCTTCGCCGCACTGTCCTTCATTGTTCCGGTTGACGCCGACCAGTTCCTTGGGGTGGCGAAACTGCGGGCCCTTCGCAAGCTGTGGGCGCGTGTCGCGGAAGCCTGCGGCGTGGTGCCCAACCCAGCCATCCTCCATGCCGAGACCTCCTGGCGGATGCTGACGCGGCGGGATGCCCATGTGAATATCTTGCGCTCGACCATCGCGGCCTTTGCGGCAGGCGTGGGCGGAGCGGACAGCGTCACGGTTTTGCCGTTCACGCAGGCGCTTGGCCTGCCCGAGGCGCAGGCGCGGCGTCTCGCCCGCAACACCTCCATCGTGCTCATGGAAGAAGCGCATCTGTGGCGCGTCATCGATCCCGCCGCCGGTGCGGGCGGATATGAAGCCTTGACTGACGAACTGTGCGCGAAGGCGTGGGCCCTGTTCCAGCAGATCGAGGGTGAGGGCGGCCTGGTGGTGAGCCTGACGAGCGGTCTGGCGCAGTCACGGATCACAGAAACGGCCAAGGCGCGGCTGCGGGCCGTGGCAACCCGCCGCGAGCCGATCACAGGCACCTCGGAGTTTGCCAACCCCCTGGAGAAGGCGCCTGCGGTTCTGCCGCTTTCGCCCTCCACGAGAGCGATCCCCAAGGCCCGCGCGACGGCACCGTTCGGCATGGCCACCGATGCCGGGATCAGGGCCCTGCTGGCGGGCGCATCCCGCGCCGATGCCGCACCCGTCGTAACAGGTGCGTTGCGTGCCCAGCCGCTGGTATCACGGCGCACGGCCGAGCCGTTCGAAGCGTTGCGCGACAGGGCGGACACCATCCTCGCCACCACCGGAAAGCGGCCACAAGTGTCGCTGGTGACCTTGGGCGAGCTAGCAGATCATGCTGCGCGGCTGGCTTTCACGCGCAACCTGTTCGAAGCAGGCGGGCTGGACATTGCGGAGGGCGCGAAGCTCGCCTGTCTCGTCGGCTCGGATGCGGCTTATGCCGAGAGCGCGGTGGATGTTGCCAAGCATCTCACCTCCCATGGTAAAATCGTCTGGCTCGCGGGCAAGCCGGGAGAGATGGAAAATGCCCTGCGTATTGCGGGCATAGAACGGTTCGTCTTCGCGGGCTGTGATGTGGTGGAAGCGTTAACGGCGGCGCTTGAAGAAAAATAGCAATTTTGCTATGATATGGATCGTTGAGACCCTCGACGAACGGGTTGATCGTGAACTGGCAGCGCTTCCCAGCGACATGCGGGCACGTTTCATACGGATCGGCGACCTCATGGCGTTCAACGGCCCGCAATCCGTGCGGGAACCCTATGTGAAGCATCTGGAAGGCAAACTCTGGGAAATGCGCATGACCGGCAGGGACGGCATCTCACGGGCGATCTATGTGACGGCCTTCGAGCGCCGCGTGGTTGTTCTGCGCGTTTTCATCAAGAAGAGTGAAAAGACGCCGGCCAGCGAACTGCAGATCGCGCGGGATCGCCTGCGGGAGGTAAGGTAATGGGAACGCCACTCAGCAAACTCCACGATGATTGGATGAAGGATGCGGACTATCGGCGCGATCATGCCGCGCTGGAGGACGAGTTCGCCATGGCGAAAACCTTCATCCGCGCCCGTGCTGATGCCGGATTGACGCAAGAGCAGGTGGCAGAACGCATGGGCACCACGCAGTCCGTGGTGGCCCGGCTTGAGAGCGGGCGTTCGAAGCCGTCGATGCGGACTCTGGAGCGGTTCGCCGATGCGGTTGGCGCGAAGGTGAGACTGGTGCTGGAGGCGAAATGACCACTATCCCCAACTTCGCCGATATCGACTGGACGACCGCAAGCGCCAATCCTTCTCCCTCTCCCCGCAAGCGGGGAGAGGGCCGGGGTGAGGGGCCTGGTGAGCGTGCTCCAAGCCATCTTGTGAACTCCCCCGGCCCCTCATCCGGCGCTGTGCGCCACCTTCTCCCCGCGAAAAGCGGGGAGAAGGAAGGGACGTGGCACACCCCCGAAGGCATCGCGGTGAAGCCCGCCTATTCCCCCGCCGATATCGCGGGTCTCAACCACATCGACTCTTACCCCGGCATCGCGCCCTACCTGCGCGGCCCTTACCCCACGATGTATGTCAACCAGCCCTGGACGATCCGGCAATATGCCGGGTTCTCCACGGCAGAAGACTCAAACGCCTTCTATCGCCGCAATCTAGCAGCGGGGCAGAAGGGCCTGTCCGTTGCCTTCGATCTGGCGACGCACCGCGGCTATGATTCCGATCACCCGCGTGTGGCGGGTGATGTCGGCATGGCGGGTGTCGCCATCGATTCCATCCTCGATATGCGCACGCTCTTCGACCAGATCCCGCTGGATCAGATGTCAGTGTCGATGACCATGAACGGCGCGGTGCTGCCCGTGCTGGCGCTCTACATCGTGGCGGCGGAGGAGCAGGGCGTGCCGC
>JANNFV010000403.1:0-2706 GCA_031380285.1 Hyphomicrobiales bacterium
AACTGCGCCGCAGGCTCGCCGCAGAGGAGGGCGTGGCCGCCTTCATGATCTTCGCGGATCGCAGCCTGATCGACATGGTGAAGCAGAAGCCCGCGACCCGCCATGAGTTCGCGCTGGTCAACGGCGTGGGCGAGCGCAAGCTGGAGGCTTATGCAGAGGCGTTTCTGGAGGTGATCGGCGAGGCGCTGCGGTAGGATGGACCATTCCATTCAACCGTCATGCCCGGCCTTGAGCCGGTTATCCATGTCTAAGATCGCTGGCAAACGTGGGTGGCCGGGTCAAGCCCGGCCATGACGGCGGGTGAACGGCTCCGGGACTATCCCCGGTCGCGCAACAGCCGCCCCTTCTCGCGATCCCAGTCGCGCTGCTTCTCCGTCTCGCGCTTGTCGTGCAGCTTCTTGCCCTTGCCCAGCGCGATCTCGACCTTGGCGCGGCCCTGGTCGTTGAAGAACAACTTGAGCGGCACAATGGTCATGCCTTCGCGCGAAATCGCGTGGAACAGCCTGGCGATTTCCTTCTTGTGCAGGAGGAGCTTGCGCGGGCGTTTCGGCTCATGGTTGAAGCGGTTGGCCTGCAGATATTCCGGGATGTAGGAATTGATCAGGAACAGTTCGCCATTCTCGTTCGAGGCGTAGCTCTCGGCGATCATGGCCTTGCCCAGACGCAGGCTCTTCACCTCCGTGCCGGTCAGCATGACGCCCGCCTCGACGACATCGCCGATCTCGTAGTTGAACCGCGCCTTGCGGTTGTCGGCGATCAGCTTGTAGCGGCTCTTTTTCGGCTTGCCCGAGGGCTGCGGTTTGGCCACCGCCGGTTTCGTCGGGATGGTGCTCATGGGCGACGCATCGGCATCAATTCAGCAGGCCTGCATGCACCAGCGCCTTGCGGATCGCGGCCTTGGTGTCCGGTGTCACGGAAAGCAGCGGCAGGCGCACCTCCTCGTTCATGCGGCCCAGCAGGTTGAGGCCCGCCTTGGCTCCGGCCAGGCCGGGCTCCATGAACGTCGCATCATGCAGCGGCACCAGCCGATCCTGCACCGCCAGCGCACCGGCATAGTCGCCCTTGAGCGACAGCACTTGCAACTCGGCGCAAAGCTTCGGTGCAATGTTGGCGACAACGGAAATGCAGCCATGGCCGCCTGCCGCGTTGTAGGCCAGCGCCGTCATGTCCTCGCCCGAGAGCTGGATGAAATCCGGCCCCATGAGATGGCGCTGCTGCGAGACGCGGGCGACATTGCCGGTGGCATCCTTGACGCCGACAATGTTGCGGCGGCGCTCATAGAGCCTGGCCATCGTGGCATTCGACATGTCGACGACAGAACGGGGCGGGATGTTGTAGATCAGGATGGGTATGCCCACCGCGTCGTCGATGGCGGCGAAATGCTGGTAGAGGCCTTCCTGCGTCGGCCGGTTGTAGTAGGGTGTGACCACCAGCAGCGCATCGGCACCGGCCTTTTCGGCGTGCCGGGCGAGATCGATGGCTTCCGCCGTGTTGTTGGAACCCGCGCCCGCCACAACAGGCGCGCGACCCTTGGCTTCCGCCACGCACCATTCCACGACCTTCTTGTGCTCGTCATGGCTCAATGTCGGGCTTTCGCCCGTGGTGCCGACAGGGACAAGTCCGGTGGTGCCGTTGTCGATCTGCCAGCCGACATGGGCGCGAAAGGCTGTTTCGTCCAGTTTGCCGTTCAGGAAGGGTGTGACCAGCGCAGTGAGCGATCCCCTGAGTGAACGATGGGCGGACATGGGCAGCAACCTTTGCAACAAGGGGACAAGCGGACCCGTGCTTTAGCCGCGCTTGGGAGATGATGCAAAAGGAATTGAACTGTCGGGCCCTTTGCCCGCTGCTCGCCTTTGCGCTCCATGGTTAACGATCCGTCAAGACCTGCGAGGCAAGACTGGGCGATTCCTGTTTGGAGAACCCGCCGAATGGTCCATCCGTATCTGCGCCTGGCTCTTGGTGCTTCTCTCGCTGCCGGTGCCTGTCTTCCCGTCATGGCGCAGGCCCAGGCACAAGCCATCGGGATTGACGATCCGGCGATCACGGGATCCTTGCCGGTCCAGCGCCCTTGGCGCATTGCGGTGACGGAGCGGTTCCCGGACATCAGCGCCCTCAAGGTGGCTGCAGAGTTCTATGCGCGCGGCGATCTTGCGGCGGGGGATGCCGCTGCGGCCCGCATCGGCAATGCCCAGACAAGAGTGGCGGCGGAGTGGGTGGCGATCCGCACGGCAGGGCGTTCGCTGGGGTTCGAGCGCCTCAACCGCTTCCTGCAGGCCAATGCGGAGCTTCCCATGCAGCGCTGGGTGCAGCGCAAAACTGAGGATGCCCTGATCATTGAGCGGGCAAAGGCGGACAAGGTGCTTGCCTTCTTCGCCACACGTCAGCCCGAAAGCGCCAATGGCCGGGCTATCCTGGCCGCTGCCCATGCCGCGAAGGGCGATCACGCTGTTGCGCAGCGGCTGGCGTTTGAGGCGTATCGCGACCGCACGCTGACACGCGATGTTGCGGAGTTTCTGGAGAAGACCTTTCCGGAGACATTCACTCCGGCGGAAAAGGCGCTGCGTGCCCATCGCCTGATCATGAACAACCAGAGTGCCGAAGGATTGCGGCTGGCGTCGGCCCTGGGTGACGATCAGCTCAAGCTGGCCCACGCGCTGGCTGCGGCGCAGGCCAGGGGCCAGTCTTCGCAGCCGCTGGACGCGGTGC
>JANNFV010000422.1:0-4946 GCA_031380285.1 Hyphomicrobiales bacterium
CCGATCTGTCTCACCGGCTGGAGCAGTTCCGCCGTGACCGGGGCAGCAGGGCCGACGACATGCGCAGGCTGTCTGCTGGCTGGGCGGCGTCCGTGCAGGCCACGACGCCGTCCGGCAGACCTCATCCTGAACCTGTCGAAGGACCAAGTGCAATCACATCACAGGGGGCTGGATCATCCTTCGACAGGCTCAGGATGAGGCCGGGGGATGGTCATTCCGCCGCCTCGTTGCTGGCGCTGGCCTATCCCGACCGCATCGCCAAGGCGCGGGGAGCGCCCGGGCAGTTCCTGCTCGCCAATGGCCGGGCCGGACAGGTCGACGCGGCGGACCCTTTGGCGAAGGCCCCATGGTGCGTCGTGGCGGAGATGACGGGGACCGCCGCTGCCTCGCGCATCCTTGCCGCAGCGCCCATGGACGAGGCGGCTCTCCTGTCTTGTGCGGGGGACCGCATCACGGCAGGCGAGGAATTGATCTTCGATGCCGAGGCGCTCGCCTTGCGGGCGCGGCGCGTGCGACGGCTCGATGCCATCACGCTGGAAAGCCAGACCATGCCCGTGCCCGCGAGCCCGGCAGCAGCGCTGGTCTTCGCACGGGGCATCGCGGCGGTCGGCCTGCACCGCCTGCCGTGGAGCAAGGCCACGCTGCAATGGCGCGACCGGGTGTTATTCCTGCGCCGGGCCCATGGGGAGGAGCCGGACAATCCCTGGCCCGACCTCTCGGACGAGGTGCTGGCGACCACCGCAGGAGACTGGCTGGCACCCTTCCTCTCGGGCGTCACATCCGTGGCATCGCTGGGCGCGGATATCATCCGCGAAGCGGTGGAAACGCTGGTCCCGTGGAATCTCAAGCGCCTGCTCGACGAAGAGGCGCCGACGCATTTTCAGGCTCCGACCGGATCGCATGTTGCGCTGGACTACGAGGCCGAAGGCGGTCCCGTGCTGGCGATTCGCGTGCAGGAACTCTTTGGCCTGAAGGCGCATCCCGCGCTGGCCGGTGGCCGCGTGCCGCTGACCCTGCATCTGCTGTCGCCCGCCCACCGTCCGATCCAGATCACGCGCGACCTGCCCGGCTTCTGGAAAGGCTCCTGGGCGGCCGTGAAGGTGGAGATGAAGGGCCGCTATCCCAGGCATTCCTGGCCGGATGATCCGGCGATGGCACAGCCGACCGCGCGGGCCAAGCCACGGGGCACGTGAGGTCGTCGCTTCACACCCACCATCCCGGACGTCGCCTGCGCAGATGAAACACACGAAGGATTTCGATGCAGTCTGGTTTCGCCCGGTACGGGATCAGATATGGCAGGCCCGGAACAACCCATTCACGGGTCGGGCGCCCTTCCGTCTGACGGCCTATTCCTGGATTCAGCGCGAGCAGTTCGAACGATTCATGGAAGGCTTGTGCCACCCGTTCAGAGGCTTTGGCATCGTTGTGCTCGATATGGGTTCTGATCGATTCAAGGTCACGCAAGGCGCGCGGCAGGATGCGAATGGCCAGAACCATGGCTCAGGAAAAAACGTCAGGCTTGGGAGGTGCTGCCGGCTTCCCGGATCCCCACGACTTCAACCAGGCTGACACCGCTTCGCCAGAGACAAAAACACCCCGGTCTGCTTCCGCAAGCGCTTCGTCGATCGCATCAAGTCGGGATTGCTGATCTTCAAGATACGCAACAACGGCTTCCTGAACGACAAGCGCTGGAGTGGTCCCTTTGGCCAAGGCAATCTGCGAAACCTGAACACTCATGTCTTCGGGCAGACTGACCGAAACTGCATTGGCTCTGGCTGGCATGGGAACCTCCGGCGATTTCACCACCCTACGTGATCAGGACATAAAAAGCAAAAAACCCGGCCTTGTGACCGGGTTTTCCAATTCCTTCAGCAAACCCAGATCAGGCAGCGACGGCTGCCGCAGCCTTGTCGAGTTCCTTGCGGACGGCCAGCGCATCGCGCGACAGCTCGGCCTTGTCGGCCTTGAGCAGGAAGGCATCGAGACCACCGCGATGCTCGACAGTGCGCAGCGCATTGGCAGAGATGCGCAGCTTGACGTTCTTCTTCAACTGCTCCGACGCCAGCGTCACATTGACGAGGTTGGGGCGGAAGACCTTCTTGGTCTTGCGGTTCGAGTGGCTGACCTTGTGGCCCACCTGACCGTCTTTGCCGGTCAATTCACAGCGACGTGCCATGGTTAATCACCCCTGAATTTGTTCACTCGGATTTAAGTCTTCGCGGGCAATATCCAGATCAGCGCCACGCGATCCGCGAGGCTCTCCGGGATATCAACCGTTTCTGATTGAAGCGGGCCGTATAGTCTCTGGAGCGTCAATGGTCAAGGGAAACGCGTCTCGCATCGTCTTTGCCGTCACCCGGTTCAGTGCCGTATCAGTTCGAGTGGGTCCATGAGAAAGAATATCCGAATCAAGCGCCGCATCCTGGCCCTGTCCCTGCTGGCGAGCCTCGGTTTTGCGGATGCCGCATCCGCTGGTCCGCTTGAGGCACGCTATCATCTCTCGGTCGCGGGATTGCACATCGGCACGGCGGATTTCAGTGGCCAGATCACCGGGCAGTCCTACCGGGCAATGCTCAATGCCCAGCTCGTCGGCCTGGCCGGAGCGCTCACCTCGGGGCGCGGTGCCGTCACTGTCAGCGGCGGATTCCAGGGCGCACGGCCCCTGTCCAATGGCTATGCCTTGAGCGCCAACAACTCCCAGATCAGCAGGACGATCCAGATCGGCATGAATGCGGGGAACGTCACGCAGGTCGCCATCGAGCCGCCTTTCGAGGCGAAGGATGACCGGGTTCCCGTGCTGGAACACCACCGCCGCGCTGTCGCCGATCCCGTCAGCGCCCTGATGATGCCGGTGAGCGGCAATGGTGACATGCTGTCACCCGAAAACTGCAACCGCACCATTGCGGTCTTCGACGGCGTCCAGCGCTTCGACATCGTCATGAGCCACGCCGAGACGCGGGCCGTGAATGAACCCAAGAAGGGCTATGTCGGCCACGCGCTCGTCTGCAAGGTGCGCTACACGCCCGTCGCCGGCCACCGCCCGTTGCCAGCCACGCACTACATGGCAGCCAACCGCGACATGGCGGTCTGGCTGGTGCCCGTGGAAGGGTCACGCACACTCGTGCCTTATCGCATCCAGGTGAAGACCCAGCTCGGCAATCTGCTGATCGAGGCGCAGTCGATCCGCGGACTGGTGGTGGACGCCACGGCCAGCATCCGCTGATGCATCTCGTGACGTCAGAGCGGGCGGCTGAAATCACCTTCGCGGATTTCCTGAAGGTCGATATCCGCGTCGGCACGATCCTGACGGCGGAAGCCTATCCAGAGGCCCGCAAGCCTTCCTACAAGCTGACCATCGATTTCGGCCCTGATATCGGCGTGAAGAAGAGCTCGGCCCAGATCACGGCGCATTACCGGCTGGAGGATTTGCCGGGCAGGCAGGTGGCCGCCGTCGTCAATTTCCCGCCCCGCCAGATCGGCAAGTTCATGTCCGAGGTGCTCACCCTGGGCTTCCCGGATGAGCAGGGCGAGGTGGTGCTGGTGCAGCCCTCGAAGGCCACGCCCAATGGTGGGCGGTTGTTTTGATGCTTGTCCCTTCTCTTCGCTGCACGCGGAGAGAAAAAACTGCCAAGAGCGTGACTGCTTCCGACGAAAATACGTCATGGCCGCGCTTGACGCGGCTATCCACGTCTATGCGGCAAAGCAGGACGCACTTCCCTTCAGAAAGACGTGGATGGACGGGTCAAGCCCGTCCAAGACAATCAAAAGCTGATGGCATTACAAACCACCACACTCACGCACAGGCCTCCAGTTCACCCACCGGCATGATCAGCGAGCGCCGGTCGATCTCCACCCTCGGCTCCCGCCAGGACTTGAGGCTTGCCCAGGTCGAGCGGGCGAGGAGAAAGCGGTCCACGGGAACCCTGCTCCTGAGTGCTGGTGCATCCCACATATCCGATCCAGCAAACTGGAAGCCGCATTTCTCGGCTACGCGGCGTGACGCGCCATTGAGAACCCGCACAGAGAGCTCGAGATCGACGACATCCGTATAGGAAAAGATGGCATCGATCAGTCCGTGAGCTGCCTCGGTGGCATATCCATCGCCCCAGTGAGACTTCCCCAGCCAATAGCCAAAGCTGGCGCGCGATCCTGTGCCCTCCGACGTTTCGAGGATGCGTGAGCCGACGATACCCATGAACATCTCAGGCTTGCGGCGATCAACAATCGCTAGCTTGACCTGTGCGCCTGTCGCGTTGGCCTTGCGGGCATCAAAGGCAAAATGTTCCCCGCCACCTTTGGGAAAGGGAATTGGCAAGACGCCAACCATCTCGGCCACGTCCTTGTCACCCGCCTGCCGCTCGATGGCCGGCGCGTCTTGCACCCGCGGCCAGCGCAGCCACAGCCGCTTCGTCTCGATGCGGAAAACATCGTCGCGCGTCAGATCGGGAAACATGGGCTAACCTCCATCAGCCTGAAACGACAAAGGGAATGCGGTTGTCCCACATTCCCCCGGTTGTTTCTGGTCTTGGAGCTTTTGGGGTTTTCCCTGTCCGGCCTCCCTATCGGGTGTTCGGACTGCTCTGGAACCTCGCCGGGGTCTTGTGAGACCGGCGGGGTTCCTTTGTCTGAACCTCGCCGTTTATTCTGCGGCCATTTGGGCCGGTACAACGGTCACATACGCTCGCTTGCCTTTGTCCACGAACGCGACATGCCCATCGGTGAGTGCGAAAAGCGTGTGATCCACGCCAATGCCCACGTTGGCGCCGGGATGCCATTTGGTCCCGCGCTGACGCACCAGAATGTTGCCGGCCAGCACGGCTTCGCTGCCGAACTTCTTCACGCCGAGGCGCTTGCTCTGCGAGTCGCGACCGTTGCGGGATGAACCGCCTGCTTTTTTATGAGCCATGACATGCTCCTCGAAAACTCTGGGCGCGCGTGTCCCGAAG
>JANNFV010000547.1:0-1822 GCA_031380285.1 Hyphomicrobiales bacterium
ATGGGCCAGAGCCTGATGCAGCAGAGCGAGAAGCAAAGCGAAAATCTCGGCAAACTGAACGAGCGCCTCGCGGTGATCGATTCGGCCCAGAAAAACCTTGTCGATCTCACAGGCGAAGTGCTGGCGCTGAAGGATATTCTCGCCAACAAGCAGTCCAGAGGTGCTTTCGGCCAGGGCCGCATGGAGGCCATCGTGCGCGACGGCCTGCCGCCCTCGGCCTATGAATTCCAGGCCACGCTCTCCAACCGCAACCGTCCGGATTGCGTCATCCGCCTGCCCGGCGACGAGCGGCTGCTGGTGGTGGACGCCAAGTTTCCGCTGGAGGCCTTTCAGGCGCTGGAGGTGGCGAAGGGCGATGACCAGCGTATCGTGCTGGCCGAGCGGCAGGTGCGCACCGATATCAGCAAGCACATCGGCGATATCGTCGAGCGCTATCTGATCCCGGGCGAGACGCAGGACATGGCGTTCCTCTTCATCCCGTCGGAATCGCTCTATGCCACCATTGCCGACAGGTTCGACGACATCATCCAGAAGGCCCACCGCGCCAAGATCATCATCGTCTCGCCCTCGCTGCTGATGATGGCCATTCAGGTGATGCAGGCCATCGTGCGTGATGCGCGGATGCGCGAACAGGCGGGCGTTCTGCAGAAGGAAGTCGGCCTGCTGCTGGATGACGTGCGCCGGTTGCAGGAGCGCACGGCCAAGCTCGATGACCACTTTCGCATGGCCCAGAAGGACGTGGGCGACATCGCCACATCATCCGAGAAGATCGGCAAGCGTGCGGGACGGATTGAATCGCTGGAGTTCGAGGAGGCGCGAGCGGCCGTGCAGGTGGTGCGGGCGGCGGAGTGATGGCGGCGCGCTCCGCTTCTCCCTGCGGGAGAAGCTGCCCGGAGGGCTGATGAGGGAGAATCCCAGCCGTTGGCGGTTCTCCCTCATCCGTCATGCTCCGCGTGACACCTTCTCCCGAGGGAGAAGGGCAAGTGCGCCCTCAATCCAGCCTAACCGCCACGCCCGCTTTCGCCATGTGCCGCTTCACCTCGCCAATCGTGAACGTCCCAAAATGGAAGACACTCGCGGCCAGCACCGCGCTCGCGCCACCCTTCACCACGCCGTCCACGAAGTGATCGAGGCTGCCCACGCCGCCGGACGCCACCACTGGCACGGGCACCGCATCGCTGATGGCGCGGGTTAATTTCAGGTCGAAGCCGGATTTGGTGCCGTCGCGGTCCATCGAGGTCAGCAGGATTTCGCCCGCGCCCAGCTCCGCCACCTTGCAGGCAAAATCAACAGCATCGATGCCGGTCGTGGTGCGCCCGCCATGGGTGAAAATCTCCCAGCGGTCAGCCTCGCCTGCCAGCGACACCCGCTTGGCATCGATGGCGACGACGATGGCCTGGCTGCCGAATTTCTCCGCTGCCCGCGCCACGATGGTGGGGTCACGCACGGCGGCTGAATTGATCGACACCTTGTCGGCCCCCGCCAGCATCAAGGCGCGGATATCCTCCACCGCACGCACGCCGCCCCCCACGGTCACCGGCATGAAGCAGGCTTCCGCCGTGCGCCGCACCACATCGAGGATCGTGCCCCGGTTCTCGTGCGTCGCCGTGATGTCGAGGAAGCACAGTTCATCCGCACCCGCCGCATCATAGGCGCGGGCGGATTCGACCGGATCGCCCGCATCGACCAGGTCGACGAACTGCACGCCCTTGACGACACGGCCGTCCTTGACATCGAGACAGGGAATCACGCGGGTTTTCAATGTCATGTGGCATGGCTCCGGTCGGCAACCAATTTCAGGGCCTCCATGGCATCAAGCCTG
>JANNFV010000553.1:0-8829 GCA_031380285.1 Hyphomicrobiales bacterium
CGGCGGGGTGAGCGCGACCGCAGCCTCACTCACCGCAGCAGCGTCACATGACCGACGTAATTGTTCTTCTCGCCGGTGATTTTCACCGAAATCCCGCGCGCGCCCTTGGGCACCTCGATATCCTGCGGCGCAGTGTTGCCGACGGTGACGGAATATGAGCCGGGTTGAAGCCCGGTGGTATTGAATATGCCGTCCTTGTTCGATGGGCCGCGCACAATGGCACCGCTGCCAGGATTTTTCTTAACGATTACGCCGACACCGGGAATGGTATTTTGTTGGGCTGCCACCGATCCAGCCGCGAGAGCAACGCTACCCGCACCAAGCACCACGGCGGTCGCGGATGGAGCAGCGGCCGAACACAATCCGCCAACCGACAGAACAGCGGCGACAATCGTATTGCGGATACTGATCTGGGACGTTCTCGCGATCATCGGGGCATTCCTCCGTCGGGGCTTCGACATCCGCAGATTTGATCGGATGACATGAATGGCTGATGAGCGGCAGGGCTGATCCGGACGATCCGCGGATGAAATGTCGGGGCAGGCATGTCCGGGGGTTCCAGAGGCGCTGTCACCCCCGGCCAATTCCTTCGTCATATCCAGCACCTGCACCCGCAGGTTCCACCGCAAGCCGCTCGAAAACGGCCAGCAGGTCTTTCTTGCTCGCATCCACCACCGCCCCGCGATCCACGTCGGCCATGCTCCACATCCAGCTTCTGGCCGGATCGTCCCGCATCGCCCAATCCGGAAACAGCCGCTTGCGGATGCGCCTGCTGACGAGCCGGTTCACATCGAGATGCCGGTCGTCCTGAGCGATGCGGACATAGGCGGCCTCGACCTTGGCTTCGGGGCCTTCCAGCAATTGCAGATAGATATCTTCCCGGCAGATCAGCGCACCGGTAATGCCGTCCCGCTCATTGCAGTGGCGTGCGATGCTGAGGATGCTGTTGAGTCCTGCCGCCTCGAAGCCGAAGGGTTTCGAGGCGTAAATCAGCTGGATCATGGGCATGGTAGGTCGTTCTCCCGTGCAGTGGAGAGAGACGCTAGCCGGTGCGGGGGGCGCTGTCGAATACCCGCTGTTTCGCGCCCCACTTCAGAACAGGGTGATGCAATCCCCGACGTCTTGGCCGTACTTGACCCGGCCATCCAGGTTTTGCTGCCTGTTAGACGTGGATGCCCGTCTCGAGCACGGGCATGACGCGCTTGAATTGCCCTGCGCTTCAGAAGCTGTAGGCGAGCTTCAACTTTGCGAGGTGGCGATTGAAGTTGATCAGGTCCACGCTCTTGCTTGACGCGCCGATGGCATTGAATGCATCGCGTGTCTGCCCGGCAAACTGGTAGTTGTACGCGCCGGTCACCGCCAGCTTCTCGGTTGCCTGCCAGTAGAAGGTCGGGCCTGCGAACCAGGCATTGCCAAGCTCCTGCTTCATGAAGATGCCGGTATAGGCCCGCTGATGCGAGGCTTCCGCACCGATGAAGAATGCATCCGTGACCTTGTAGGCAAGGGCCGCGCGAATGTTGACGTTGGAGAACCGGGCGTAGCCAGGCGCGGCAAAGCCAAGACCAGCGCTCTGGCTGACGGGATCATCCCAGACCGCGCTGTGCTCGAGGTTGATGGCACCGTAGAGCTTGTCCTTGACCAGTTCGAAGTCGATGAGCACGCGGGCCAGGTTGGACACCAGGTTTCCGCGCGGCTGGAATGGATTGCCCAGGGCGTCGGCAAAGCCGGACTTGTACTGGCGGCTGAACACGCCAGGTTCCGACGTGATGGTGAGGCCGACGCCATGGGTGGCACGACCCAGCAGCTTGTACTTCATCTCAAGTGTGCCGCCGTATTGGCGTGTGTCGAAGCCGAAGGTGTTGAACCGGGCATTCGAGGTAAAACCCTGGATGGTCGGCCCGATCTCGACGCAGGGGAATGGCGAATAGGACACCTGCGCCTTCAGGAGATGACCATTCAGCTTGCCGAAGCGCGTGCCGTAGTTGCCATTGTATTCCAAGGCGGCCGAGGTTGCACCGAGGTCATTCACATCGGATCCGGTCGTGAAACCGAAAACGTCGGTCGGGAGCGCCGATGTTTCCTTGCATGCTGCGGAGGGTGCGGGTGGAGGCGTCGGCTTTTTCGATCCGCCGGGCATATCGGCGGCGAGCGAGGCCGATGCGGAAATCACCACGGCTCCCAAAGTCAGAATGATGCTGCGAACCATTTGAAAGCTCCTGAAGATATGGTGCTGAACAGGAGTGTTCGACGATGGATTGCCAATCAAGAACTAAAGTTCGGCGGCAATGGGTTCAACCCTGCATGTTGCAACGCAGCAACAGTGAGGCATGCCAAACCCACAAAAAAAGAGCATTACGCCCAGAAACTATTCGCTAGGCGATTGAAAAATAGGCATTAAATAGACGCGCTATGGAATCGCCTTGAGACACACAGGTGGGTTGGTTGTCTCTCACTTCAGTCGAATCTGCGGAGGGGCATTCAACCCCGGTTCATGCCTGCCAAGCCATTCGCTGCATTGCAATATCAGCGCCTTTCGGGCAGGAGGGCGCGCATGGGAATCCCTGACTGCGGGTGGTCACCTTCTTCGGGCGCTGACGACGAGGTTTGCAATGGCGAAGTGGGTCTATACCTTCGGTGACGGCAAGGCCGAGGGCGAGTCCGGCATGAAGAACCTGCTGGGCGGCAAAGGTGCCAACCTCGCGGAAATGTCCAATCTCGGCCTTCCAGTTCCTCCCGGCTTCACGGTCCCGACCGAGGTCTGCAACTACTATTACGACAATGGCGAGACCTATCCCAAGTCCTTGAAGGCGGATGTCGATGCCGCCCTTGCGCATGTGGGCAAGCTGACGGGACGTGTCTTCGGCGATACAAAAAATCCACTGCTGGTCTCCGTGCGCTCGGGCGCCCGCGCCTCGATGCCTGGCATGATGGACACGGTACTGAACCTTGGCCTCAACGATGTCACGGTGGAAGCCTTGGCTGTGGGAGGCGGTGACCGCTTCGCCTATGATAGCTATCGCCGCTTCATCACGATGTATTCCAACGTGGTGCTGGGCATCGACCACCATCACTTCGAGGACATCCTTGAGGAATACAAGGATCGCCGCAACCTGACGCTCGACACCGACCTCAAGGCCGAGGACTGGAAGGCGCTGATCCCGCAATACAAAGCGATGGTGCAGGAGCGGCTGGGCAAGCCCTTCCCGCAGGATCCGGCGGAACAACTCTGGGGTGCGATTGGCGCTGTCTTCGGCTCGTGGATGAACGCACGCGCCATCAAGTACCGCGACATGCATGATATCCCCGCATCCTGGGGCACGGCGGTCAACGTGCAGGCCATGGTCTTCGGCAACATGGGTGAGACGTCGGCGACGGGTGTCGCCTTCACCCGCAATCCTTCGACGGGAGAAAAGGCGCTTTACGGCGAGTTCCTGATCAATGCCCAGGGCGAGGATGTGGTGGCGGGCATCCGCACGCCGCAGGACATCACGGAGGTGGCACGCATCGCAGCCGGTTCGAACAAGGCCTCGATGGAGGCCGCCATGCCGGAGGCGTACCAGGAACTCGTCCGCATCTATGGCATTCTCGAAAAGCACTACCGTGACATGCAGGACATGGAATTCACGGTGGAGCGCGGCAAATTGTGGATGTTGCAGACACGCAACGGCAAGCGCACGGCCAAGGCGTCCCTGAAGATCGCGGTTGATCTGGCGAGCGAGAAGCTGATTTCGCAGGAAGAGGCCATCCTGCGGATCGAGCCGCTGGCGCTCGACCAGTTGCTGCATCCCACCATCGACCCCAAGGCGGAGCGCAACCGGATCGCCTCGGGCTTGCCTGCCTCTCCAGGTGCAGCCTCCGGCGCGATCGTGTTCGATTCTGCTTCCGCCGAGGAAGCCAAGAAGGCGGGGCGCAAGGTCATCCTCTGCCGTGTCGAGACATCGCCCGAGGATATCCACGGCATGCACGCGGCGGAAGGCATTCTGACCACGCGCGGAGGCATGACCTCGCATGCTGCTGTTGTAGCGCGCGGCATGGGCAAGCCCTGTGTGTCAGGCGCGGGCTCGATCCGCATCGACTATGCCAAGAAGACCATGATCGTGGGCGGCAACACGCTGACCGAGGGAGACATGATCACCATCGATGGCTCCACCGGCGAGGTGCTGAGGGGCTTCGTCAAGATGCTGGAGCCCGAGCTCTCGGGTGAATTCTCCACGCTGATGGGCTGGGCCGACAAGGTGCGCCGCATGAAGGTTCGCACCAACGCCGAGACGCCGCTGGACGCCCGCAACGCCCGCAGGTTTGGAGCCGAGGGCATCGGCCTGTGCCGGACCGAGCACATGTTCTTCGACGAGGAGCGCATCATCGCCATGCGCGAAATGATCTGCGCCGATGACGAGAAGGGCCGCCGCACGGCGCTGGCCAAGCTTCTCCCGATGCAGAAGGAGGATTTCACGGACCTCTTCGAGATCATGTCGGGCCTGCCCGTGACGATCCGCCTGCTCGATCCGCCGCTGCACGAGTTCTTGCCGCATTCGGAAGCCGAGATGCAGGATGTCGCCAAGGGCCTCGGCATTTCCGTGGAAAAGCTGCGCCAGCGCAACGCCGAACTGCATGAGTTCAACCCGATGCTCGGCTTTCGCGGCTGCCGCCTGGCGGTGGCCTATCCCGAGATCGCAGAAATGCAGGCGCGGGCCATCTTCGAGGCCGCCATCGGTGCGGGCATGAAGACGGGCAAGCTCGTGGTGCCCGAGATCATGGTGCCTCTCGTCATGACCAAGCCGGAATTCGATCTGGTGAAGGAGCGCATCGATGCCATGGCCGCCGCTGTCGCCAAGGAGACCGGGCAGCGCATCGAGTACCAGGTCGGCACCATGATCGAGTTGCCGCGTGCTGCCATCGTGGCGGGTGAAATCGCGAAAACAGCCGAATTCTTCTCCTTCGGCACCAACGACCTGACGCAGACGACACTCGGCATCAGCCGGGACGACGCCGCCAACTTCCTCGGCTTCTACAAGGCGCGGGGCATTCTGGCACACGACCCGTTCGTGACGCTGGACCAGGAGGGCGTCGGCGAACTCGTCAAGCTCGCGGTGGAGCGCGGACGCAAGACGCGTCCCGACATCAAGCTGGGCATCTGCGGCGAACACGGCGGCGATCCGGCGTCCATCATGTTCTGCGAGAAGGTCGGCCTCGACTATGTGTCGTGCTCGCCCTACCGCGTGCCGATCGCAAGGCTCGCAGCAGCCCAGGCTGCTTTGGGTGTGGTGAAGAAAAGCGAGGGCTGAGGCCGTCCGGCCCCACGCCTGGCAATTGCCGCACCGTCAGTTGAAGCTGAAGGTGTATTTGCCCGCCGTGCTGACCTTGCCCTGGAAACCCAGGTTGCGCTCGCCCTGGCCACACGCGCTGTTTGCCATTTCACGCACGCCTTGCCTGGGGACGCAGTAGGTCTTGTCGACATTGGCTTTGGCCGGCCAGTGAAAATCCTGCCCCATTTTTTCGGCGTAATAGTAGAACAGCCCTGGCTTGACCGAACCGTGCGACTTGCACTCGCCGGGATTGCGGGAATACCAGGCACCCATCATCCATTTGTTGGTGGCAGGATTGACCCAGGCCACGGCAATGGAAATCTTTGATCCGGTCTTGTTGCAGAAGATCAGATCCGTCGTCTGCGCCTGCGCATTCGCATCTGCTGATCCGATTCCGATCAGAATGCCCGCCCCCAACATGGCAGAGATTGCTGCACGTCCGATACCACGCATGACACAGGCTCCTGTTGAAGACCGTCAGACCCTCGGTCAAACATCGCTTCGATCAGACATGCTCTGCCAAGCCGGGTTCCCCTGTCAATCACGCAAATAGGTGGTGTTGCCGAAGCCCTCAGGACAATTCAAATTTATCGTCATGCCCGGCTTTGAGTCGGGCATCCCCGTTTGGCCATGCTGCGAGGGAAACGTGGATGGCCGGGGCAAGCCCGGCCAAGACGATCAAACAGATGCAGAATTGAATTGCCTTCCGGAAGCCCTGTTGCTGGCTTGTCTCCCCGTCCAATCCATGCGAGCCAGAACCATGCGTTTCGATCATTTCTTCATCGCGTTTTGTGTGTTCTCAGGGGCTGTGCTGGGCCTTTTGGGATTGCAATCTCCCGCCTTGTTCACGGTCGTTCCGCCGCTGATGGCCTTGCTGATCGTCATCCTGCTGTTCGACGTGGGGGCCGCCTATGCACGCGGCCTCCCGGTGATGACCTCGGTTTCGACCCAGACTCGGGTCATCGCTTTCATTGGCGGCGCAATTGCGCTGATTCTGTCAGGTGGGAGCTGAAGCCGACATGAGCCTTCTTGCCAAAGCATCCTCGTCCGTTCCGATCCATCTGGTGACGGCGGCGGCCTATGAGGCTCTGAAAAAGGCCTTGCCCGCCCCTGCGCAGTTCCACCTGAAGGCGCTTGGCTACGAACCGAAAGCAGGCGCATTGGCGCTGTTGCCGGGTGCTGGCGGCGTGCTTGGCGGTGTGCTCCTTGGGCTTGCCGAAACCGGCGGTGATCCTTTCCTCGTCGGCCGCCTGCCCCGTGAACTGCCTGCTGGTGCCTATCATTTCGCGACGCCTCCGGCTGATCCGGCGCAAGCCGTGCTGGCCTGGCGGCTGGGAGCCTATGGCTTCAGCCGCTACAAGGCGGCGGGCCGCAAGCCGGCCTCTCTCGTCGTGGCAGACAAGACGATCCGCGACCGGGCCAACCTCATCGCCGAAGCCGTGTGCGCGGGGCGTGACCTGATCAACACCCCCGCCAACGACATGACACCCTCGGCGCTCGCCAAGGCAGCCCTCGATCTGGCCCGAACCCATGACGCCAAAGCGGTGGTGGTCGTGGGCGATCAGTTGCTGAAGAAGAACTTCCCCCTCATCCACGCCGTGGGACGGGCCTCGGTGGAAGCACCCCGCCTCGTCGATATCACCTGGGGCAACCCGAAGCATCCGAAGGTAACACTGGTGGGCAAGGGGGTCTGCTTCGACACGGGCGGACTCGACATCAAGCCCAGTGCAGGCATGTTCCTGATGAAGAAGGATATGGGCGGCGCGGCGACAGCCATCACTGCCGCGCGCATGATCATGGCGGCGAAGCTGAAGGTGCGCCTGCGGCTGCTCGTCCCCATCGTCGAGAACGTGATTGCCGGGAATGCCTTTCGCGCCAGCGATGTCATCCGCAGCCGCAAGGGACTGACCGTCGAGATTGGCAACACCGATGCCGAGGGACGTCTGATCCTGGCCGATGCCTTGGCCTTGGCCTGCGAGGAGAAGCCGGACCTGCTGATCGACTATGCAACGCTCACTGGGGCTGCCCGCGTGGCGCTCGGCCCCGATCTGCCACCGTTCTATACGGATGATGATGCGCTGGCCGGAGAGATCGCCACGGCAGGCAGCGCGGTCAATGATCCGGTGTGGCGGTTGCCACTCTGGCCTGCCTATGACCGCATGCTCGATTCCAAGATCGCGGATCTCTCCAGCACCGGCTCTGGCGGCATGGCCGGTTCTGTCACGGCAGCATTGTTTCTGCGGCGCTTCGTGGAGATTGGCATCTCTCACGCACATTTCGATATCTATGGCTGGGTGCCCTCGGCCAAGCCGGGCCGTCCGGAAGGCGGCGAGCCGCAAGCGGCACGGCTGACCTTCGAGCTTCTGCAAAAGCGTTATGGATAAGCCCTAGTCTTGAACGGATCGCGTCACCGGTGCCCTCCGCCCAAGCAGGACGACGCCCACCACCGCGACGGCGAACACAAGCGTCACCAGATCGACCCGCTCGCCCAGCAGGGCGGCCGAAACACCGAGTGTCACAAAGGTCTGGAGCAATTGCACCTGGCTCACGCGCGCCACTCCGCCCATGGCGAGGCCCGCATTCCAGGGGAAAAACCCGAGATACATGCTGAACACGGCGGCATAGCCAAAGCCCAGCCAGGCACTGAAGCGCACGGCTGAGGGATCAACGGGTTGCAGCCAGAACGCGAGCGGCAGTGTCACCGGCAAGGCCACCACGACGGCCCAGCTGATCACCTCCCAGCCCGGCATGTGGCGAGAGACCCTGGCCGAGAACACATAGCCGAGGGCTGCCGCGAAGACCGACAGGAAGAGATAGCCGTCGCCCGCCGTCACCTTGAGATCGGATTCCCTGAGTGAGAATGCCACCACCAGCGCCGCGCCCGCTGCACTCCAGAACCAGAAGGCCCGCGACGGGCGATCACCGCTGAACATGGCCGCAAACAAGGCCGTTGCCAGCGGCAGGATGCCCAGCACAACACCGCCATGGCTTGCCGGAACAGTCTGCATCGCCAATCCGATCAGGCCCGGAAAGGCGAGTGTCACACAGGAGGAAGCCACAACCAGTTCGCGCCAGAGTGCCCTGTCCGGCACTGGACGGCGCAGGGCGATCAGCACAACGGCAGCCAGCAGGCCCGCCACTGCGGCGCGGCCCGTGGTGACAAACCACGGCGCGAGATCAGCAACCGCAGCCCGCGTCGCAGGCAGCGTGGCACCAAAGATCACGACGCCAAGAAAACCGAGGAGCAGGCCGAGCGTTTCTCGTGACATTGTCGTCCTGTTGGCATGGAAAGCCTGAATGGCAAGGAAAGCCTGAATAGGATGTGTGCTTTGAGCATTGTTCGGCACCGCCATCCAATGCCAATTGGCGATGCTAGGCATTGCCGTTGGCAATGCGCCAATCCCGTCTGGCGGGCAAAAATTTGACACCCGCGCCCCCTTCACGTTCTGTTCAGCAGCCGGTATGTCTTTCTGACGGGGCGCGTTTATCAAGGGAGATGGTCCATGAAGAAGTTTTTTGTGAT
>JANNFV010000572.1:0-2007 GCA_031380285.1 Hyphomicrobiales bacterium
CGGGCCTTGTAGCCCTCGGCATTGTCACCGATCAGCACATCCAGATCCTTGGCCGCCTGTTCGCCGAACATGGCAACGAGGGGCGAGGCATGGTGGTCCACCTTGGAACCATCAACGGTTTCCTCGTCGGCCAGCAGCAACGCGCCATCATTGATGGTGAGGCGCTGGGCACGGAAGAACATTTCCGCCGCACGCAGCACGAAGGCATTGTCCTCGCCATCCATGATGTTGCGCAGGATCGCATGGACGAGTTGGTTGACGAACATCGGCGGCGTGCGGCCCATGCCATCGCGGACCAGCCGCAGATAGGCCGCCTCGAGCGTTTCAGCCTCCAGCAGGAGATCGCGGAAGGCGATCAGCATCTGCCAGTTCTCGCGCGCATCTGGGTCAGCGATGGCGGCAATGTCAGAGGGGGTCACGGGATCAACAGGTGCGATCATCAGGCGGGCATGGAGCGCCCGCTCGGCGTCGCAGGCTTCCGGCGGCGGCAGCACCTCGGGGCGGGCATAGAACGCCTTGATGAACTCATCCGTGACAGCCAGATGCCCTGCTTCGTTGCGCTGCAGCAGCAGATGCCCTGATGACACCCAGAACTCGTGCCCATGCAGATGATGCGTGTGCTGGTCCATCAGAGGGAAGGCTTTCTTTGCGCGACCGGCTTTTCCGCCAGGCCGACGAGATCGATCCGCTCGTCCGGCTCGTCCTCGCCCTCGACCTCGTGAAAGGTGAAGACCCGGCTCATCTGCTCCCGGTTGAAGGGCAAACCCGCCTTGACCGTGCGGAACTGCTCACGAATATCGCCGTCGTCGCCCAGCGTGCGGTGGATGACCACGAGGGTCTGCTCGGGATGCTCGGCACAGCTCTCGGCGAAGGCGAGTTCCTCGTCGGCAGCAGCGAGCGCCGTGCCACTATCGGGCGCGCCATGGTCCGCCATCAGCCGGTGCGCCAGTTGTTCCACGGCCTGTTGCCGTTCCTGCGCCGAGGCTTCGACCACCACGGCGATCGTCGACCAGCCGAAGCTGCCAAGGCCGAGAAAACCGGAGCGGAACGCGATCCTCTGCTTGCCCTTCAGATCGGCAACATCGACCCCGAAGAACAGGAAAGAACCAGGCACAGCCCATTCCCCCGGTTCCGCCGCCTTTTCAAAGGCAAAGGTGTCGGACGGGTCGAGCCGGATGGTGCGCAGCAGCTTGGTCATCACAGCCGCGGCTCCCGCGTTTCGGGGTCGTACCACTTCGCCTCGGCCAGGGCAGCCAGGAAATCCTGCCGCCGGGCAGCACCCGTGTCGCCCGGGGGATGCACCAGAAGATCACCATTGCCATCGATGCCGCGCTTGGCGCCGGGATGTTCCGGACAACGGGACAGCCAGTCACGCCCGACCTTGCGGAAGCCCTTCTCGCCCCAGGAGTCGACATGCACCATCAGGTGGCGGCAGAAGCTCTCGACCAGCGCCCCGGCGTCGATCTCCTCGAAACCCTCGACATCAAGTGCGGTTCCCACCGTCCAGGCCCCAGGCTCGAGCGAAACGCCGCTCGCCCTGTCGCGCACCACGGATGTGCGCATGATGCCGCCGAAAACGAGCCATTCCGGTGGTGCGTCCTCGGCCCCACCCTCCGGCCAGGCCAGCCTGCCGCCGCCGATGAGGCCGTGATCGAACAGCAGCGCGTCGGGCCAATGGAAATGCACCGGCTTTTCCGGCGGACAATGCATGGCGAGAGAATCCGCCATGGCGCACATCCCGGCGTACAGCGCACGCCGCGCCGCAACCAGGGGTTCGTCTGGCTCCAGCACGACGGCAAACTCGACCAGATCGAAGCGCTTGACCCAGACCAGTGTGCCCGCCCCGCGTCGGCTGGCGATCTCCTGGGCATACACAAACGCATCGCCACCCTCGCGCAGCGCCACCAGGTCAAACCCCGGGGGCAGGCTGAGACGGTCGCTGCCGTCGCCCGCGCCGAAAATCTCCGGAGATGCCAGATCGTCGTTCAAGCCGTTTCCTGCGGCGGG
>JANNFV010000590.1:0-3825 GCA_031380285.1 Hyphomicrobiales bacterium
GGTCCAGCCCATCAGGGGCTCGACAGAACGATCCGATTCCGCATCGTATTCAAGAAGCCAGCGGGTTGATTTGGCTGAACCGGACTGCATGGCCGTCTTGGCTGGGCGGTAGATGCGTGCGCTCATGAGAATGTCTCGAAGGAGTGCGTCAACTCGGCATCAAGCAAACCGAATGGTCGGGGCGGCAGGATTTGAACCCGCGACCCTCTGGTCCCAAACCAGATGCGCTACCAGACTGCGCTACACCCCGGACATTTCGGTCTTGATGCGCAGCGGGTATCATGGGGGCAGGCAGACCACAAGCGTTCTTATGCCGGGCGGATCAGCAATCACTTGATCAGGGGATGCCGGACACGGTCGCCCGATTTTAGGCCGAGTCTCGCGGCCACGCCCGCGTTGATCTCGAGCACAAAGCGCACCGGAGCGCCTGCCGGGATCGTGGTTTCGTCCAGCGGCTGAGCCCGCTCATGGATGCGGTGGATGGTGCCATTGGCGCGGATGAACACCATGTCGAGCGGGATATAGGTGTTGCGCATCCACATCGCGACCGGCTCCTCCCGGTCGAAATCAAACAGCATGCCGCGGTCCTCCGGCATGAACTGGCGGAACATCAAGCCCTTGGCCCGCTGCTCCGGCGTCTTCATCACTTCGGTCTGGAAAACATGCGTCGCCGTGCCGCTTACGATCTCCAGGCGCTCAAGGCTGTCTTGCACGACCGCCTCCTTCTTGCGCTCACGCGCCAGGTTGGTGCCAAGCGAAATGCCCGTGACACCCAGCATCGTGATCACGATGCCCGCGACGATCCATTTCGTTCGGTTGGTGCCGGAAGCTGCTTCGGTCATGCGGACGCCCTCGTTGCCGAACGCTATAGCGCCGGAAGCCCAAGCCGCAAAGGTGTCAGTGAGAAGCGGGCGGTGCGCCAGTCAACGGGCGGATTTCGGCAGCCATCAGCCCCTTCGAGCTGTCGCCATAGCGCACGAGAACCGTTTCCCCCGGCACCAGCTCGGTGATGCCGTAGCGGCGCAGCGTTTCCATGTGGACGAAGATATCGGGCTGTCCCTCGCCCGTGGTCACGAAGCCGAAGCCCCGCAGGCGGTTGAACCACTTGACCACGGCGCGCTCCAAACCACTGCTGGGCGTCACCTGCACATGGGTACGGGCCTGCGGCAATTGAGATGGGTGAATCGCCGTCGTGGGGTCAATCGACAACACGCGGAAGGCCTGCAACCCGCGCGACCGCATGGCGGCCTCGACAACGATCCGCGCACCCTCGGGAGCCGCAACAAAGCCGCCATTGCGCAGCACCGTCACGTGAAGCAGCACATCTGCCGCGCCATTGTCCGGCATGATGAAGCCATAACCCTTGGCGGCATCGAACCATTTGATGAAACCGGCGACTTCGACCAGATCAAGGCTCTGATCAGGCACAGCCTCCGTGACGGAGCCGGGCTGCGGGGTCAGTTGACCGCCCACAGTCACTTTCTTGGCCACATCATCGGAGTTCATACGCGCTGCCTCACCACACCACCCACTCAGGGCGAATCTACTCAAAAGAGATCATATCACCACCTTGGGACTGTCAAAGGGCAAATTTAGAAATGCACATGTTCAAGTCGAGACTGAATCCCGGAAAGCACAGTGCCGATATCGGCACGGATGACAAGATCGGCAACAGCATCGAGTGCGGTGTCCTCACCATTGAGAATTATCAGATTCGCACCGTTTTCCTTGGCAGCACGCGGCAGGCCCGCCGCCGGAAAGACCACGAGAGACGAGCCAATCGCCAGAAACAGGTCACAGGCCAGCGCCGCCGTGAGCGCCTTGCGCATGGCCTGCTCGGGCATCGCCTGTCCGAAAGAAATTGTCGCGGATTTGAGGATGCCACCACAGGCACGGCAGGGCGGCGGGCGTCCCTCACGCTCGAAGACGCGGCGAATCTCGGGCAATTCATGGCGCGTGGTGCAGTCCAGGCAGGCCGCATAGGTGCCATTGCCATGCAGTTCGACCACGCTTTCCGGTGGCATTCCTGCCAGCTGGTGCAATCCGTCGATGTTCTGGGTGATGAGAACCGGCATCCGGCCTGAACGCTGCAAGTCTGCCAGGGTACGATGTCCGCGTCCCGGTCGGGCGTCCGCATAGAGATCGTCCATCGTGAACTTGCGACGCCACGCCTCCAGCCGGGCCTCCTCGCTGGCGACAAAGGCATCGTAGGGGATCGGCTTGTTCTGTTTCCACGGACTGCCGGGGGAGCGAAAATCAGGCACGCCGCATTCCGTCGAGATGCCGGCACCCGTGAACCCTGTGATCACGTCCGCTTCGTGGATCAGGCGCGACAGCAGGTCGGCCCCCTGCTCGGGATCGGTGACGATTGTCATCCCAGATGGATGCGGCAGAGCTTCACAAGCCGTCAAGCCTGCTTCTATTGTGCCGAGGCATGACGAAGGGGCCGAGGCCATGGATATCTCGACACTGACCGCCACGGAACTTCTGCTGGCTTATGCTGCGAAGACCTTGTCCCCGGTCGATGTGGTGAAAGGCGCGTTGCAGCGGATCGACCGTTTCGAGCCGCTGGTGAATGCCTTCACGATTGTCGATGCCGACGCCGCAATGGCCAGCGCCCGCGCATCCGAGGAACGATGGAGCAAGGGGCAGCCGATGGGTCCAGCCGACGGCATCGTCACCACGATCAAATCCAATGTGGCCGCCAAGGGCTGGCACGCAAGGCGGGGGTCCACCACCATCGGCTACGAGGTGGCGGCCTATGACGCACCCGTGGTCAGCAACCTGCGTGCCGCCGGTTGCATCTTCATCGGCCAGACGACGATGCCGGAGTTCGGCTGGATCGGGGCCACCCATTGCAAGCTCACCGGCATCACGCGCAACCCCTGGAACACGTCTCGCACGCCAGGCGGTTCGTCCGGCGGCGCGGCGGCGGCAGCAGCGCTGGGCATCGGTTCGTTCCATGTGGGCAGCGACGGCGCGGGGTCGATCCGCATTCCGTGCGCCTTCTCGGGCCTGTTCGGCATCATGCCGGGTGTTGGCCGCGTCCCGGCCTATCCCGCTTCGCCCTTCGGCGTGCTGGCGCGCCTCGGGCCGATCACCCGGCGGGTCGATGACGGTGCCCTCATGCTGCGGATCATGGCTGGGGCCGACAACCGCGACATCTTCCATGACGGGCAGCCAGCGCCCGACTATGCCGCGACCCTGGGCAAGGGCCTGCGCGGCCTGCGCATCGGCTGGAGTCCGACGCTGGGTTTCGTGGACACGCTGCACCCCGATATCCGCACCGCGACGGAACGCGCCGCCAGGCGGCTCACCGAATTCGGAGCCATCGTCGAGGAGGCCGATCCCGGTTTCAGCCGCGATGCCGCCTATGGCCCCTTGCGCATCCTGTGGGATGCAGGCTGCGCACAAACGCTCAAGATCGTGCCGCCTGAGAAGCACAAGGACGTCGATGCGGGCTTCATGGCCTGCGCCATCGCCGGACAGAAGCTCTCCGCCACCGATGTGCTGCAGGCCATGATCGACCGTGCCGCGCTCTACGGCGTGATGCGGCAGTATCACGAGCGCTTCGATGTGCTGCTGACGCCAGCCATGCCGACGACCGCGATCGAAGCAGGCATCGAGGTGCCGCGCGACCGCTCCTTCGGCGATCAATGGTTCAACTGGTCGCCCTACACATGGCCGTTCAACGTGACGGGCCAGCCTGGCGCCAGCGTTCCCGTCGGATTGGCCAGCGACGGACTGCCCATCGGCCTGCAGATCATCGGACCACCGCAGCGCGAGGATCTGGTGCTGCGGGTGGCCAAGGGCGTGGAGATGTTG
>JANNFV010000593.1:0-7385 GCA_031380285.1 Hyphomicrobiales bacterium
CGTTGGCCTTCACCCATGGCGTCGTCACGTTCATGTCGAGCGTCATCTTCAGGCGCTCAAGCACCACCTCGCGCTTGGCGACGTCGTTGCGCTTGATCACGCTGTCGATCGCGCCATCCGGGTTCTTGACCACGTCCTTCACCGAGCGGGTGAGCGCCCGCAGGAACTTGCGCACGCCTTCCGGGTTCTCGGCCATCATCTTGGGCGAAACCATGACGACGTTGCCATAGAGCTGCACGCCATAGTCGCTCATCAGCAGCAGCGAGATGTCCTCCACCGGCACGCCACGCGATTTCAGGTTGATGAAGGACGAGTTGGAGAAGCCGAAGACGGCATCCACTTCGCCCGAGGCCAGCATCGGCTCGCGCACGGGGAAGCCGACATTCTCGAATTTCATGGCGCTGTCATCGAGCTTGTTCACGGCCTTGAAGATCGGCCACTGCGCATAGGCCGCATCGGCTGCCGGTGCGCCAAACTTCTTGCCTTCCAGGCTCTTGATGTCGATCGTCACGCCACGCGACTTGCGGCCAACGATGGAGAAGGGCGGGCGATCATAGACCATCATCACGGCCTTGAGATCGACTGTCGGGTTCTCGTCGCGGAAGCGGATCAGCGAATTCACATCGCCAAAGCCGATATCGTAGGTGTTGGAGGCGACGCGCGGGATGGCCTCGCGCGAGCCATTGCCGGTGTCGATGGTCACATCCAGCCCTTCAGCCGTGAAGAACCCCTTGTCGATGCCGTTGACGAACAGCGCAGCAGGACCCTCGAAGCGCCAGTCCAGGGTCATGCGGATCTTGGTGGGAGCCTGCGCCAAGACAGGTGTGGTCAACAAGGCAGGAGCGGCCAGCAGCGTGGCGGCGGTTGCGGCCAGCATGGCACGGCGGGAGAGATGCAGCACGGGTCGTTCCTCCTGGATCGATCAAGGTTGGGCTGGCGATAATACCTAGGGCCCAAAACAGCAATGGGTAGCGCCTCGATTTTCAAGCAATAACCACGCCAGACCGCATGTTCATGGGAGAATGCCCACAGAATTCCTGAATGACCAGGCGATATGGCGCTATCAGCTTTATGCAAAATCAGCTTCGCATGATCTGCCCTTGAAAAGCCACAATCCCGCCCCAACTCCCCTCTCGTCTGTTCCGGGCCCCTCTGACGCGGCAATGCTGCGTGATGTCGGTACTGACATTCTTGTAATCAGGCCCGGCAGATCGCATTCAACGCAAGTAGCGCACTGAATCCAGACGCTGGGCCGTCCGAAAGAGGATGGCAACATGCCCGCATTTCTGTTCGTTGAATGGCTCGACAAGCCGATCTGGATGTGGATCGGCTTCATGAGCATCGTGGTGGCCCTGCTCGCCTTCGACCTTGGCATCTGGCACAAGGACGACAAGGAGATGGGCATTTCCGAAAGCCTCTGGCTTTCCGCCTTCTATTTCGCCTTTTCCTGCGCTTACGGCCTGGCGGTCTGGTGGGCCTACACCAATGGCACGCTGACGACTTCGGACGGTGTTCACGCCGGCATCGCCTATTTTACCGGCTTCTTCATCGAAAAAGCCCTGTCGATCGACAACGTCTTCGTCATTTCGCTCATCTTCGGCTTCTTCGCCATTCCGCGCAAGTATCAGTACCGGGCGCTGGTCTGGGGCATCATTGCCGTCATCGTGCTGCGCGGCCTGATGATCGCCATCGGTGCGGAACTGGTGGAGCGCTACAGCTGGATTCTCTACATCTTCGGGGCGTTCCTGATCGGCACCGGCATCAAGATGATGATCGTGCCGGAGGGCGAAACCGACATTTCGAAGAACCCCGTGGTGCGCTTCTTCAAGAAGCACATGCGCGTGACGGACGAGTTGCACGACCAGAAGTTCTTTGTCCGCCAGCCAGACCCAGCCACCGGCAAGCTCGTGCTGTGGGCAACGCCGCTGTTCCTGGCGCTGGCCGTGATCAACGTGGCCGACATCATCTTCGCGGTCGACTCGGTGCCGGCGATCTTCGCGATCACGACGGACACCTTCATTGTCTACACCGCCAACATCATGGCGATCCTTGGGCTGCGGGCGCTCTATTTCGCGTTGGCCGCCATGGTTCACCGCTTCCACTATCTGAAGTATGCGCTGGCCCTGGTGCTGGTGTTCATCGGCTTGAAGATCTTCTGGAACGAGATCGTCGGCAAGCTCAACCCCGCCATCTCGCTGGGCGTCACCGTGACGTTGATTGCGGGCGGCATCATCTACTCCCTGTGGAAGACCAGGGGCGAGGAGGGAGCGCCTGGATCGGGCGGCAAAGCCTGATACGGATTGGGCCTTTCGAAACGACACGCGATGCCGCCGGATTTATCCGGCGGCATTTTTGCAACAAACGTCGTCGATGGCCGCCTTGGATTGCGCAAAACAGCAACAAAATCGCCCTGCTATGTGGCTAAATTTACTCACTTTTCCTAAAACCGGAGTCACTCGGCAAAGACTCGTTGACGCCAGCGCGTTCCATGAGCAAATCCTAATCCAGAATTAACGGCTGGGGCCTTTGACCATGGTGCGAATTTCGAAAAGCCTTCTGGCTGGAACGGCAATGTGCCTCATTTTGGCCAGCGTTCCGGCTCTCGCCGCCGACGCTCCCCTCAGCAAGTCACCCCCACCTCTGCCAGTGTTTGCCCAGCTTCCCGCCGTGGACGGCATCAATGGCAAGATCAGCGGCTTTGGTGGCTGGCTCGACAATGGCGGCCGCGACACCTTCGTGGCACCCAACGGCACGACCTTCATTCTGCCCACGCCGAACCGCTCGCAGGGGCTGTTTGGTGCCAATGGCACCCTCTCCATTCCACTGGGCCAGCGCTTTGGCCTGCAGATCGATGGATTGGCGTCCAGCGCCCGCGGTGCCTTCGTCGGCGGAGGCGCGGCCCATCTCTTCACCCGCGATCCTGCGGTTGGCCTGCTCGGCCTCTACGGTTCGGCCACCCGCAACAATGCCTTTGGTGGATCAAATGTCTATCGCCTGGGCGGCGAGGCTGAGGCCTATTTCGGGCGCTTCACGATCAGCGGCACGGCGGGCTGGGAGCAGACGCAGTCTGGTTCGCGCTTCGTCGGCTCCGTTCCCGGCTTCAATATCTTTGACTTCGGCGGGCGTACGAGCCGCTTCTACGACATGGTCGACCTTTCGTTCTATCCAACCGACAACTGGAAAGTCTCGGTCGGCCATCGCTTTGTTGGTGGCAATCATATGGCGGCGCTTGGCACGGAATATCTCGTGAGCCTGGGCGGCGGAACGGCGGCTTCGGCCTTCGTCGAGGGCCGCATCGGCGACCGCAACAACCGCGCCGTCTTTGGCGGCCTGACCTTCTACTTCGGCCAGAAGGATAAGACGCTGATCCGCCGCCACCGCGAGGATGATCCCCCCAACCGCCTGATCGACGACATGTTCTCGGGTGCAAGCACGGGCGGAAGCGGCAACGGCGGCAATAACGCCCGGAACCGCAGGCTTGGTCTGCCGACGGCACCTCCGGCACCCTGCGTGCCCAGCTACCTGAATGGCTATTGCGGCGTCAATTGATCACACACGACATCGTCTGCAGTTCTTGGGGTTTCGCCCTGGCTTGAGTGGCCTGTCATGATCCGTATTCTGCTCGCGTGCGAGGGCGGCACGGGCCTTGGGCATGTTGATTCTCTTGTCATGGTGGCGAAGGCGCTGGGACCGCGCTTTTCCTTTGACGGCGTTCATTACAGTGACGCCTCTCTGGAATCGCTATCAGCCGTTTGCGAGACCGTCTTTCGCTGCCCCGCGACCTTACCAAGGGTGACATCCCCGCAGGCTCATTCTGACCCGCTCAACCTGAGTTGGGCCCACTTTCTGGAGAGATGCAACCTGGGGAAGACAGGCAAGCTTGCGCCGGATTTGGCCTGGTGGCGTGGTGCCTTGCAGATGCGAGAGATTGATATGGTGGTGTGCGATTACGCGCCGATGGCCATGCTCGCCGCGCGGACGTTTGGAATGCCTGTTGTCCTGACAGGCACCGCGTTCAGCGTTCCACCCGATGGCCTTCAGCGCTTTCCAACCTTTGTCGATCGGGAAACCGCAGCGGCAGAAATCGACGAAGCCGCGATGGTCCGCACGGTCAACGCGATATGCGGCATTCGGGGTTTGCCTGACATTGCCTATCTCCCTCAGATCTACGATTGCGCGGTCAAGCTGCCACAGGGTCTGGACTTTCTTGATCCCTATCAAGGTTTGCGCACTGAACCGTTGCTGCCGCGACCGGCCAATTTCAGCACGCTCCTGGCAAAAGACGGTCGTGAGATTTTTGTCTATTTCTCCCACATCACGGCGGATCCCGATTTCATGCTCGATGGGCTCGTCGAACTCGATGCTCCCGTGCGCGTTTTTGTCCCTTGGCTGGAGAAGGACAAGGCGGACATGCTGCGGAGCAATGGGATCATCGTTGAGGACAAACCGCAAACGCCCGACGATATTGCCCGCCGCACGCGCCTGATGGTCATCTACGGTCAACCCAGCACCACAACCCTGGGCCTGGCCAGTGGATTGCCGGTCCTGGCATTTCCGCAACATTTTGAACAGAGTTTCCATGCAAGCCGCGCAGCCCGCAGAGGAGGCTTGCGTCAATTTCGGCGCGATGGGCTCAATAAGGAAGGATACCTTGCTGCTATCCGCCACGCCTACGCCGACGAGGACCTTTTTGCGGCTGCGCAGCATGTTTCGCAAGAAGTCAGACGGCAATTGTCCGTCGATGCCGCCGACATCATCCGCGAGAGCCTGAGGCCGTTGCTGGTGGAGATCGTGAAGAAGAAGGGTTTGGCGTGAGGCTGCGCCAAGAGCCCCGCATGGCCACACCACCGGGGAGTTCGGCAAGGAAAGAGACCGGGGCTCCCGCCGCTTGTCGCCGCATCACGCGGGAAGCATCCGGAAGGGAGGATGTGTGGCGCATGACGGGATTCACAACGAAAGCCCCGGCCATCCGGGCGCTGGGGCGACCGGATCAGGATGATCCACTGCGGGTGAGCTCAAGCGCGGCGGATCGTTGGGAGAAGGTTAGTAGGAATTTAGACCTATGTCAAGACGCAGCAAGCTACTACTGCAATCGTTGGACAACAGGACTTTTGGTGAGAAGCGACTGGCCTGTGTTTCTGCAACGGATTTGTGCAACAGCGAAGGTGATAAGATTCAATAGGTTAGTGTATGGCGCATAATTCTTGACTTTTGCAACACAGAAATTAATTGATACGTCCTACTGAGTCATAACTGATTTTTTCACGAATATTGCTGAAATAAATCAGGGAGTTGACGAACAAACGATTTTCACAGAATTAATACGTCATATTGTCAATTGTCACGGCTATAGCAAATTCCACATGGCGACCCGTCACAGAAAAGAGTTCCTGAATTCTGTCCAATTGGAATGATACATCTTGTGTTTGGCGGTCGATAGCTGCGACCAGTCCCGTCGTTAGTTTTTGCGCATATTTGCGCTTTACGTTGTTCATCAAATTGAGCGGTATTACGATATCCATTCACTGTTATGTCAGCCCATATCCATTGACCTCCGCCAATTGCATTCGCTTGTTGTGCTGTAGAGGAAAATGCCAAGCAATTTGGAGGTACTTGTATTGGATAACCTGACATGGAGCCAAATCGCGTATTAGACTTAACATGTATGTTATAACCACATGCGATAAAATTACTATCCAAGCATAAAATATGCGTTCTGTCACAACTATCTGAGCCAAATACTGGAGCGCTAACTTCGCACCCAAGATTTTCAGTTTTTACCGAGCATGTTTGTTGTTCGGGCAAAGGAGAAATTCCAGGGTCTATGCTTCCACATGATGAAGGGAAGTTTAAACGTGGGATCTCTGCATTTTGTTGAGAAATTACATGATTCGCACCAAAAGAAATGGATGAAAAAAATATCAAAATAGTGTAACAAATATTTCTTCTATATTTTTGAAAAAGATGTTTGGCATAGTTTATATTATCAAGGTGCATTGTAGTCTCCCTAGGCCGTAGACTCATTACCACGTAGCCAAATTCTGATTTGGGTTCGATAGCCCATCGGAACTAAGGGGGTAGACAGGAGAACGGCACTTTTCAACGTCACCCTTGGTGGCTTAATCGTGCTACAATGCGGGCTTCATCGGCAAGTGGTTTTTTCGGGTAGCCCGCCGTTTCTCGCAATTCTTGATTTATGCAACGTAGCCCCCCCCCCCGTCACACAGGCAACGGTGCCTCCGTCTTCACCTCTTCCATCACGGCATAGCTGCGCGTTTCCTTGACGCCCGGGAGCGACAGGATCGTGTCGCCCAGCAGCGTGCGGTAGGCCGCCATATCGGACACGCGCGTCTTGACGAGGTAATCGAAGCCGCCGGCAACCAGATGGCATTCCAGCACATCGGGTGCGCGTTGCACGGCGGCACCGAATTTCTCGAAGACGTCGGAGGTCGTCTTGTCGAGGGTGACCTCGATGAACACCAGGAACGAGCGGCCAAGCTTGGTGGGATCGAGCCGCGCGCCATAGCCGCGGATCACCTTGTCCTTCTGCAGCCGCTTCACCCGCTCCGCCGTGGCGGTGGGCGACAGGCCCACCTTGTCCGCGAGTTCCACGTTGGAGATGCGGCCATCCTCCTGCAGGAAGCGCAGGATACGGCGATCAAGGCGGTCGAGCTCGGTCACGTGGTTGTCTCCGGAGAAAGACGGAACCATCCGTGATTATCGCCACCGGCCAGCCGGAACAAGGTGAATGTCACGGCTTTCGCTTGATCACTACCAGCGACAGGTTCCACAGGGCGCAGACCAGCAGCCCCGCCGCGAGCGCGCCCCAACGGCCCAGCGGCGGCACCAGAAGATGCGTGATCCCCAGAGCCACGCCGAACCCCATCAGGCCCAGGATGCTGCTGCCGATGATCGCCGCCGTGGCTGGCCCACCGATACGGGGCTGCACGAACAGCACCAGCGTCGACAGCACGACAGGAAAGGTCGCGAAAAAACCTGACCATTGCGCTCCGATGCTGAAGCTGAGGGTCGTGATGGTGGCGACGAGCAGCGCTACCACCATGGCGCGCAGCGGCAGCGCATACCACGCCAGTTCCGGAGCGGATCGGGGCCTTGCGGCGAGATAGGGTTTCACCACGCGATGCACCATCGGGAAGACGATCACGGTCGTCACCGCCATCGCTAGGAATGGCAGGCTCAGCGCCCTGAGGCCGAACAGAACGGGAGCCCAGCCCGCGAAGGCCAAAGCCAGCGCCGCCCCGGTGGCAAATCGTTGCGCCGCCAGAACATAGGCCAGCGAGAAGGCCGTGGTCGCCACGTTGGCTCCCATGCTGCCAAGCACCGCTTCCGCAATGAACGCATCGCCATGCTCCATGGCCAGGAAG
>JANNFV010000614.1:0-35714 GCA_031380285.1 Hyphomicrobiales bacterium
GAGGATGTGCCTCGTCCATTTGCCGAGGCCCCAGAACCATTCGCCCACGTCGGTGAACACCGAGGCTCCGGTATCGAGGTAGAAAAGCCTGCCGAAATAGTCCGTAAACCGGTTGATATTGGCAACAAACTTGCCGGGATCGACTTCTGCGACACGCGCTGCAATCAGCGTCATGATCGCCAGAACGAGAACCCCGATGATGGTCAGGCGTCGTTTGGCAGCAATCGCCTGGCGATAGGGCGCAGACAGCTCCGAGATGCGATGCTCAGGCAGGACGGGTATGGCTGACGCCATTGTTGCTCTCGCGGCAAAAAAGGGCGACGCCCGCTATGAGCGCCGCCCGGGACTGTGGATTGACTTACGAACCGCTCTTCTTGCGCAGATTATCGACGAACTTCTGCAATTCGATCGTCACATTGTAGTCGCTGTGTTGGGCCGGTGCAAAACCGGGAGACTTGCCGTCGGACAGCTTGTCGAAAGCGGCTTTATCCTTCGTCGGCGCTGCGAAAAATGCATTCCTGATGGCCGCCTTCAGATCTGCAGGAAGGGCGGAGTTGTAAGCGTAGGGCGAACCGGGAATCTTGTCAGACTTGAAGATTGTCTTGAAGTCGGCTGACTTCACCATGCCCTTGTTTGCCATCCGGCTCAGGTTGGAATCGTCTTCAGAGTTCCACCAGTTGAATGCCACGTCGCAAGTGCCCTGCTGAACAGCCATTACAGCGTTTTCGTGACTTCCGGCATTGACCACCTTTCCGAAGAATTTCTCAGGCTCAATTCCGAGTTTGCTCATGGAATACATTGGCACATTGTAGCCTGACGCGGAATTTGGGTCGACGAGGCAAAGGTTCTTACCCTTGAAATCCTCCAGCTTCGCACCGGCAGCAGACGCTTTAGTGTAAGCGACCGAGTAATATCCTGTGGAACCGTCTACTGCGCGCAGTGAGGAGAATGCCTCCACGCCACCGTTGGTGACAGTGTAGGCGCGGATGTAAGAAGAAGGACCATGATCACCGATGTGGATCGAGCCGGCACGCTGGCCTTCGATGACGGCAGCATAGTCGGATGCGATGCGCAACGTGACCTTCACCCCAAGCTCCTTGGAGAGATAGGCGATCCAGGGGCCCATACGCTCGGTGACCCCTGAAGCATTTTCAGCAGGAACAACGGCGTAGACGAGTTCGGGATACTTCGTCTTCCAGTCCTGAGCGAAGGATGCGGTGGCACTGAGCGAAATGGCGGCAGCGGATAGAAGCAAGCGGCGTGTGATGGACATCATGTCTCTCCTTGTTGTGTTGGGAGCTCCCAACGAGTTTCGGTTGAAGATCGATCAGGCAGCGATGGGCATAAGACCGCCTGCCGGTACGGCGGCTGGCGGCAGCACGGTCATCGCCTCGTGGGCCTCAAGGCCGTAGAGTTCACGGGCAACGCTTTCGGTCAGTTCGTCCGGCGTGCCGTCGAACACGACCCGACCCTGCGCCATGCCGATGAGGCGACCGCAATAGTCCTTGGCGATGTCGAGGTCGTGCAGGTTGCAGAGCACCGTGATGCCGAAGTGCCTGTTGAGGCGCTGCAGGCTGTCCATCACGATCTTGGTGTTGCGCGGGTCGAGCGATGCGATCGGCTCATCGGCGAGCACAATCTCGGGTTCCTGGACCAGTGCCCGGGCGATAGCGACACGTTGCTGCTGACCACCGGAGAGCGACTCCGCACGCTGTCCTGCAAGCGACGTCATGTCGAACTGCTCCAGAGCCGAAACAGCGATGGCGCGGTCTTCCGGTGTCCACAGCTTCAGGAGCGAGCGCATCTGGGTCGTGTGATTCAGGCGACCCATCAGCACGTTGGTCATCACATCGAGGCGCCCCACGATGTTGAACTGCTGGAACACCATGGCGCAGGACGCGCGCCAGTCGCGCAGCGCTTGGCCCTTGAGTGCCGTCACGTCCTGGCCATTCCATGAGATCGTTCCGGAAGAGACATCCTGCAGGCGATTGATCATCCGGAGCAGCGTGGATTTGCCGGCACCGGAGCGCCCGATCACACCGACAAAGCTACCCTTGTCGATCTTGAGCGACACGTCATCGACTGCGCGTTTGGCTCCGAAGGTCCGGCTGACTTGTCTAATGTCGAGCATGAATAATCCTCACTCTGACTAGCGATGTACCTAGATTTGCCGTGCGACAGTCCCGTGACGGCCTGTGGACAAGTCCTCAGCGTGCACGCAGAAATTCAGGAACACGCAAGAGCACCAGCTCATTGTCATCCGCCTTGTTGGGATCACGGCTCGACGAGAATGGCAGGTTGTTGTCGTTGCCGACGACGATATGGTCGGCATCCACCACATCGACATTCTCGATGGTGAAGAACGGCATCTGGAAGCGCCCGTTCGAGAGCGGCACGCGCGCCTTCTTGTCTGGATCCTGAATCGCCAGCAGATCAATGAAGCCAATCTTGCGCACAGCCTGGCCGGCATTGGCCTCGTTCATCTCGATCTTCCAGACGCGCTTGATCCTCGGCAAGGCATGGAAGCAGTTTTCAGCACGCTGTCCCGCTGGGCAGGCCTTCTCCGGTACGCCCTCGTTGTCGTCGCGCTCGATGATGAGCCCTGTAGAGGCATCGATCATGTTGAAGTCACCAATGGAGAGACCGTTCTCGTCCAGGAAGTATTTCCAATGCCTACCCGACCACTTGCCTGCCGCCACGTCGAATTCGAGAATGCGCAGATATTGTCGGCCACCTTCGCTTTCCCAGTCCTTACGCTCCATGTCCCACAGCGGGCCTTCGAGCAGGCCGTAGAGGAAACGACCATCCTTTGAGGCGGCGAGGCCCTCGTAGCCCTTCGACCGGCGCACCCGCGTCTCGACGGCGGTGGTGGGCGTTGCGGGCGCCTGAACCGCAGGATGGTCGGGCGAGCGCACGACCTTGCCATCGACTTCGGTCTCGAACACGGCCTCGACCTTGCCGTTCATGTCCGTGCGGATGAGGAAGGGGCCGAATTCGTCGCCGATCCATATCTTGTCGCCGATGATCTGAAAGCCTTCCAGGTCGAAATCGGAGCCCGTCAGATAGCGTTTTTCCGTTCCATCATGAACGATGCGGAATGGCACCTTCTTGTCGGGGTCGGACAGGAAGATCGTCTGCAATCGCTCCATCCCGCCACTCGCCCAATCGATACGGTAGCGGTTGAGATAGAGCATGGCATCGGGAGAATTCATCTTGGAGCCGAAGCCATTGTCGGTGAGTATCCAGAATGTGCCGTCCGCCATGCGCTTGATGCCAGAATGCCCCTGGACGGGTTGGCCCTGAAATGGCGTCGAAATGCCGGTGGAGCGACCGGCAGAGCGGCCCATGACCGTGCCGACGGTTTCAGCGCGGCGCATCGGAGTCACGTATTTGCCGGAGGTCTTGAGATCGGCGGGAGCATCCGCGGGCGCTGGAATGAAGGTGGCGGCTGGAAGGATTGCATGGCCGGCAAGTGCGGACGGAAACTCCCGAATTTCAATGGCGTGGGCGGCTCCCACGGTCAGCACAAGGGCAGTGGCGGCAAGCAGGCTCAAGCGCATGATCAGATCTCCCTCACATCGAAATTGCGCTCCCTGTTTGCGATCTGACGTGACAGACGAATGACAGATGCGAGCATAATCGAAGCACGAACGCATCTGGTCGCACCTGCATTGCCGAGAACCCGGAACCGTTGTCTTCAAACTGTCACGTGACAGTGATTTTCAACCGGGAAGGATAGGGATCACAGACATGAAATTGCTGACATTCACCGCCGCAGTTGCCGTTTCGATGTTGCTGCAGGTTCAATCCGCTGCCGCACAGCAGATGCCGGGGCCCAACGCCTTCGAGATCGCGGTGATCGGCGACATGCCTTACAAGATTCCGGACGACTACCCGAAGGTGGATCGGCTGATCGCTGCCGTGAACAAGCTCAAGCCCGCTTTCACATTGCATGTCGGAGACATCAAGTCAGGGTCGTCGCCGTGCACCGACGAGGTGTTCAAGCGCGCCTTTGACCAGATCCAGACAATCGAATCCCCCGTGGTTTACACCATCGGCGACAATGAGTGGACGGATTGCCACCGCAAGGATGCGGGCGGCTATGACCCACGCGAGCGTCTCCTGAAAGTGCGCGAAATGTTTTTCGCCAAGCCCGGCCAGTCGCTTGGCAAGACAGCAATGCCTGTCGAAAGCCAGGGCCTGTTGATGCCGGAATTCAAGACCTATGTCGAAAACACGCGGTTCTGGAAGAATGGCGTGATGTTTGTCGGCGTGCATGTCCCGGGCTCCAACAATGGCTTCGAAGCGCTGGACCCGATTGCCGCCGCCACAGAATTCGCCGCGCGCGACAAGGCGAACGTGGCATGGATCGAAGCCAGCTTCCGCCAGGCAAAGGACGCCAATGCCAAGGGGCTGTTGATGTTCATCCAGGCTGATTTCGACGAAAGCCGTCTCCCGAACAAGGCGCTGCCGCGTGAATCAGGTTTTGTCCGCACACTGAACGCCATCGAGGCGGGGACAAAGCTGCTCGGCCGACCGATGCTGTTGGTCCACGGCGACGAGCATTATTTCTCCGTCAAGCCGCTCTTGAACGCACGGGGCAAGCCGATACCCGGTGCCACCAAGCTCATGAACTGGGGTGAAGGCGAAGTCCACGGCACGCGCATCACCATTGATCCCGATACGACACATGTCTTCGGGTATTCGTCGATTATCGTTCCTGAGAACAATGCGTCCAACTAGTCAGGCGTTGCCCGGCCCCCATGCACGAACATCGCCGTAAGCGTCGGGGTGTTCCACAAGGTCGTGGTGCACGAGGCCACGTACGGTCATAAGTCGGTGACGGTGGCTGCCGTCTGCATGAAACTCGTGCATCAGATATCCGATTGCTTTGGTGCCATAGCCAGGTTGCCAAGGGTCGCTGATCATGAAGGACGTGGCGGGCGCCCAGATGTGCCTTGCGCCGCTGATCGGCGTGTCGCGGTACTGGTGCACATGGCCGCACAGCACTAGCTTCGGCTGCGCGCCTTTGAGACCGTCGATCAGTGTCCGGCGCGGACCGATGGTCATGAAGCGGTTGCTTGACAGGGTGTCCGAATAGCTTTCGTCGGCCAGCGGCTTGTGGAGAAAGATGGCAAGTGCACGCCCGTTCAAGGTCTCTGCGGCCAGGCGGATTGCATGCTGCTGCGCTTCATCGCCAATTCCTTCGGAGCCCAAAGTCAGCGCATTGAGGCCAAGCAACCGCCAGCCCGGAATGTCGATGCTCCAATGGTCTGGCCCAAAGATGCGGCGATATCGCGCCAGCCGTTCAGGGGTGACCGGCTGGCGACGGGCCACATCGAGATGGTCTCCCACATCATGATTTCCCGGCAGGAGATGGCAGTCAATGCCGATGGCGTCGTGCAGCTGCTTCGCCAGGACCAGATCGGCCTGATGGTCCGCGCCATCAAGCGCCAGATCACCGGTGTTGATGATGATGTCCGGTCGCCTGTCGCGCAGGTTCTCAGCCACGAGATCAAAGTTCGACCGGAAGAAAGGTTTCGACGGCGACAGATGCGTGTCTGAAATCTGGGCAATGCGGACGGGCATGAAACGGTTTCCGGTGGACGCTGAAACGAAGCGGACGGTCGTCGATGCGACCGCCCTTTGTCGTTTGAGGAGCGGCTCAGCCCTGACGAGGGATCAGCTTGCGGACTTCGGTTGCCATGTCGGCAAGCACCTGCTCCGGCGTCGCCTTCTGCTCGGCGATGCGGGCGAGATTGTCGACCATCACCTGCGTGACCCGGACAGAGTTCTGGCCGGGGAAAGCATACCACGGCACCATCAGGGAGACCTGCCGTGTTGCAGCCTGGAACAGCGGGTTCTGCTTGTAGAAGTCTGCGAGATACGACGGATCATCGATGGCGATCTGGTTGCAGGGTACGTAGCCGGTGTTCTTGGTCATCAGCGTTGTGCCCTCGGCGGAGGTCGCAAATTTCAGGAAGGTCCAGGCCGCCTCCTGCTTGCGCGGATCCTTGCTGGTGATCATGCCGCCCGCGCCGCCCGTCGGCAGACGACCTTTCACCGGATCAATCACAGGCATCAGCGAAGTCTGGAGCTGGAAGTTGGAGCCGACCGAGTTCGAAATGGACCGCACCTGTGCCGTGGTGCGGAACATCTGGCCAAGCTTGCCGGCGGCAAAGGCCTGAAGGTCGGCCGTGCCAGCATAGTTCGGCATGCCACCTTCTTTGACCATACGGTCGAAGAGTTTGAGGGCTGCGAGGCCTTCCGCACTGTTGAACGCCACATCTGTCTCGGCTTCGTTCAGCATGCGTCCGCCGTGGCCGTAGAGCAGAGCGGAGAACATCCAGTCATCACCTGGCCAGCGGAAGAACATGCCATCGTTGCCGTCGCCCAGCGCCTTGATGCGCTTGGCGTTCTCGATCACCTTGTCCCAGCTCGCAGGGAAGGCCGCATCGGTGATGCCTGCCTTCTTGAGCAGGTCCATGTTGTAGTAGCTGATGGGATTGGACGTGGCGAAAGCGAGGCCGCACTGCATCTTGGCATGGAAGCCGAGCCCGAGCAGGGACCTGGAGTAGCCGAGCTTGGCAGGGTCACCTTCCCTGGCGAGCAGCGGCGCGAGGTCCTGTGCGATGCCACGCTCCGCGAACATGCGTAGACGGTTCAGGCCCTGGAACGAGATGTCCGGCATGGAGTTCGTCGCGGCATTGCGCAGCAGAAGTTGCGCCCCGTCTTCGTAGGTCGGCGTTGGATTGACATAGGTCGCTTTCACTTCGGGGTGCTTGCGCACGAAAGCCTCCATGACGGCATCCTGTGCCTCCTTGAAGATCGCGGGCATCGAGTAGTGCACGCTGATCTCGACAGCCTGCGCCCGAGCGATGGACGGCATTGCAATGGTTGCTGTCGCGCCGCCAATCACGGCGAGGCTCTGACGGCGGGTCAAACTCAGTCGGGTCATGGTCTTTCTCCTCTGGTGAACAAGAATGATCAGCCCTTCAGGCCGGTCATGGTGACGCCTTCGATGAAGCGGCGCTGGGCAAACAGGAAGGCAATGACGAGCGGCGCGGCGACCAGCGTGGCTGCAGCCATGAGCGCGCCATAGTCGTCGCCGGATTCAACTGCGCGAAAGGCAAGGATGCCCATGGCAGGCGTGTAGAGGTCGCCCTTCTGGATCACGATCAGCGGCCAGAAGAGATCGTTCCAATGCGCAACAACGGAGAAAATCGCGAAGGCAGTGGCAGCGGGTAAAGCGTTGGGCAGGACAACGCGCCAGACGATGGAGAATTCGCCCATACCATCGATGCGCGCCGCGGCGATCAGGTCATCGGGCAGCGCCTTGAAGAACTGCCGGAACAGGAAGATGGCAAAGACCGAGCAGGTGAAGGGGGCGATGAGCGCGGTGTAGCTGTTGAGCAGACCCGCCTGGTGGAAGCCCAGGTAGAGTGGCAGCGCCGTTGTCTGGTACGGAATGAGCAGCCCCAGCATCACGAAGCCGAAGAGCAGTTCCCGCCCGCGAAACTGAAGCTTGGCCAAGGCATAGGCGGCAGGGATGGCAAAGAGCATTTGGAAGAACAGGATGCCCATGCAGACGATCAGGCCGTTCATGACAAAAGTCGCGACCGGGATCGTGCGCAGCACCTTGCCGTAGTTCTCGACCAGTGCCCATCGCTCGGGAAGCAGCGTCAGCGAGGCACGAAATACCTCGTCTGGCGGTTTCACGGATACAGCGATCATCCAGACATAGGGCACCAGCATCAGGATGGCCGCGCAGCCGAGAACCGCCAAGCGTGGCATGTCTTTGAAAAGTGTTTGCTTGTCCGCTCTCATGACTCAGCCATAGTGGACTTTGCTGTCGATCAATCGGGTCTGCACCAGCATGATCGCCAGCACGATGGCGAGAAAAACCAGGGTGATCGCGGCGGAATAACCGAACTTGAAGTAATGGAACCCCTCCTGGTAGATCGTGCGCAAGAGCACCTCGGAGGCGCTGTTGGGGCCGCCCTGCGTCAAGGTCTGGACCGTATCGAAAACGCGGACAGAGCGCGTCATGGTGATGATCATCACGAACAGCAGCGTTGGGCCCAGCAGTGGCCATGTCACCAGCGTGAAGCGCGACCACGCGCTCTTCGCGCCATCCACCTCTGCTGCCGCGTAAAGATCACGGGGAATGGCTGTCAGGCCCGCGAGAAAAAGCACGAGGTTGAAGCCGACATTCTCCCACACGCCGATGATACCGAGTGATACCATCACCCAGTCGGAGGAGCCGAGCCAGTTGGGAGCGCCCAATCCCAGGGCGCGCAATACCGCGTTCACAGGGCCGATGCTGGGGTGCAGGAGATATTGCCACGCCGTCGCCATGGCCACCGTGAGCGACACCACGGGCAGGAAAAACACGGCCCGGAAGAAGGCGCGGCCCCTGGCACCCGCTTCAATCAGGATAGCAAGGAGGAGCGCGAGACCAATCGAGAGCGGCACGACGAAGAAGCAATAGACAACCGTGTTTCGGATTGACGCCATGAACGTCCGGTCCTTCGGCATGTCGGCGAAGTTATCGAGGCCCACCCAGCGGAAGGAACGCGCCCCGAACTCGTAGTCGGTGAAGGCAAGCGCCAACACGCCAAGCAGCGGCAGGAGCACCATCAGCAGGTAGGCGAGGATCGCCGGAAGCGTCAGTACCCATGCGGCAACAGTGTCCATCGACAGTGTCGCCGAGCGCTTTTGGATGTGCGGGGCGTAACCCGCAGGAGCCGTTGTCACCGCGTCAGACATAGGCAGCCTGCGCATTCAGCCGCAAAGGCCGCAGACGCTTGCCATCAGCGTCGAAGAGGAACGATTTCGCAGGATCGGGCCTAAACCTGATCTCCTCGCCAACAAGGGCGCGTGGCCGCAGGTCCGGGGCAATCCGGCAGATCACTGGGCTCTTGTTGGCAATGGTCTCGGCGTGGAGCAGCGCACAATCGCCCAGGAACTCCATATGCGTGACACGCGCTGGAATGCCGTCGGCAGCAGGCTTTATATCCTCGGGCCTCACAGCGAAAGTGACCGGGCCGTGCATCGAAGAGACAAGCCCGATCTCGATGCCATCGATGGCAACGGACCCGCTCTCGTCAGCTTCTGCCGGAAAGGTATTGATCCTGGGTGAGCCGATGAACGCTGCGACGCGAATGTCGGTTGGGTTGAGGTAGATTTCCTCCGGCGACGCAACCTGCAGGATCTCGCCGCTCATCATGACCGCGACCCGGTCCGACATCGTCATCGCCTCGGACTGGTCGTGGGTCACGTACACCGTTGCCGCACCAACCCGCCGGTGCAACGCCACGATTTCCGCCCGGGTCTGCACACGCAGCGCGGCATCGAGGTTCGAAAGCGGTTCATCCATCAGGAAGACGCGCGGCTGGCGGACGATGGCGCGTCCCAGCGCCACGCGCTGCCGCTGTCCGCCAGAGAGTTGAGCTGGCTTGCGCTCCATCAGATGTCCGATGCCCAGCATCCCGGACGTACGCGCAACATCTTCCGCAATGGTGGCGAGCTTGGCTCTCGCATCCCCCACGAAGCGACCGACGAAGGGCACCCGTTGAAATGCCGAGAGGCGCCGCATGACCAGCGGCACGGCCAGATTCTGGGCGACAGTCAAATGCGGGTAGAGCGCATAGTTCTGGAAGACCATGGCAACGTCGCGGTCTGCGGCGCGGATGGCGGTCACATCCCGTCCTTCAATCATCACTGTCCCGCTCGATGCAGTCTCAAGCCCGGCAATGATGCGCATCAAGGTGGTCTTGCCGCATCCCGACGGCCCGACGAGAGAGACGAACTCGCCTTTGCGCACGTCAAGCGACACACCCTTCAGCACCTCGGTTGCGCCAAAGGCTTTCGTGATCGCCGTGACTGAAACACCCGCCATGTTCTGCCTGCTCTGGATCAGAAGTTCGGTAGGAGCAGCCCATGACGGTTGAGATACGGATTCGTGACAATGCCATGAATGAGCCCGGCGGTTGGCGATTGCCGCTTGCCGCTTGCCGTGCGCAAGGAAGAACCACCCGCCACGCTGACAAGCAATCCGAGGCTCATTCTATAGGTGCGCAACAAGGACACCGTGTGCCAGGGCGCGGATTACCTGGCGCGCCTAGGGCTGGCGCAACAGTCCCGTCGTCCGGTAACACTCTGCCAGCACCTCAAAAGCCAACTTTCGCGTTGTTTTATCCGCGCCGATGAGGCCCTTGAGGTTGAAGCCACGCTGAAAAATGGTCTGGCGACGCTCCGTGCGAAAATCATAGAGCAGCCAGGCCGCGAGCCCGGCCACATACGGCGTGGCGGCGATGCGGCGAAACTGCTGGCGATAGAACTCTGCCTGCCAGTCCTCGGTGAAAAGCACCCGGCCCGTGCCGCGATGGCCTAGGGCGGCGTCTGCGCCCGTCTCGCTGATGATGACTGGCTTGTCTGGCCTCGAATTGGCGAGCAGCTGGTCGAGGCCGGAAAAATCCGGCTCGTACCAGCCGAAATACTCATTGAGGCCGATGACATCGAGATGCCGGGCCAGACGGTCGTCGATGGTGAAGTTCTCACGGTTGATCAGGCAGGCTGCCGAGGTCAGCCGCGACGGGTCGAGCCGTTTCGCTGTTGCGGCCAGGTCCGCCATGAAAGCGAGGCGCGCATCCGTGTCCGCGTTCTCGTTGCCGACGCCCCAGATGATGACACTGGCCCGGTTGATGTCCCTGAGAATCAGTTCCGAGAGCTGGTTGCGCGCGTCCGCGAGTGTGCCGGGATTGGAGAAGTCGATGGCCCAGTAGACCGGGACCTCGGCCCAGAGCAGAAACCCGTCCTCATCGGCAAGGCGGGCAACCATCTCGTGGTGCGGATAGTGCGACAACCGGAGGAAATTGCAGCCCAGTTCACGGGCGTGGCGGAAGCGGCGGCGGATGTCATCCTCCGTCGAGGCCCTGCCCGATTCCAGATCGTCCTCGTGGACGCAGACGCCCTTCAGCCAGACTGGCTTGCCGTTGAGAAGAATCTGCGTGCCACGTGTCTCAATGGTACGAAAGCCTATCCGCTCGACAACGGTGTCCTCTGCATACCTGAAAAGGATGTCGTAGAGTCGGGGGCTGTCAGGCGACCAGCTCTCGACTGTCGCGTCAACGAGCAGATGTCCCTTTCCGGCGATCACCGGGATACTGGCCGCGAGTCCAATCTCGGGTATACCCACTTCGGCAATTGCGGTCACAGCATCAGACAGTTCGATCTCAAACCGGATGTGGTCCCCCTCTGCTATTAACGAGGCGCTGGCGCGACGGATGAAAATCTTGGGCAAAGGCACCAACGCTACCTCGCGGTAGAGGCCGCCATAGTTGAACCAGTCGATGTGATGCATCGGCACGCGATCCGCTTGCCGCCGATTTTCCACATAAACTTGCAAGCGGTTTCGTCCTGACTTGAGACTCTCTGTGACCTCAATACAGAACGGCGTAGAGCCGCCGCGATGCCCGCCGACATGCACGCCGTTCAGGAACACCGATGTTGCGTAATTCGCTCCGCCGAACGACAGGATGACCCGTTGCTCTGCATCACTCGCCTGCCAGTCGAACCAGCGCGTGTACCAGGCCGCGCCCTCGAAATACATCCATTCCGGCTTGAGGATATTCCAGCAGGAGGGCACCTGAACCAGTTCTCCCGCCTCGATCTCGTAGTCGCGGGGAACAGTCCATTGTGACGGCGGAGTTTCATCCAGCGCAAACCAACGCTGACGCAGGCCTTCGTCGAACAGATCAAGCGTCATCCGCCATTCGCCGTTGAGAGAGACTGTCGTCCTGCCAGCAAGTGTTACCAGCGTTGGCGCCATCGCGAGGCGCTGCGCAAAGGTCTGCGCATAATCCTCGTCATGGAGATGCGCGAACGGGTCTCCCGTTTCCGCCCCGGTCATGGCTGGTGGTGCCAATTGGCGACGCGGTAACCGATGCCGATCATCCGCCGAAAATTCCAGCCCCAGCGGCCCGGCCAGAGGACATCGGCGATCATGGCAATGGCGATCCAGCGGAACCATGTCGCAAAGGTATTGGAATGTCCTTGCGGCTCCTCGTAGCCTTTCACCCAGCCGTCCTGCCTTCGGATACCGTCTCTGACATCGCAGAAGCCGCCATCGGCGTTCTGGAAGGTGAGCAGAGCGTCCAGCATCGTCGCCAGCCGGGCCTCTATTTCGGTGCGCCGGTGGTCCAGCATCCGCCAGCCGTGGATCAGCACATCGACGGCGTCGACATCGATGCAGGCGCTGTCGATGGCGGGTGGGAGGGTGAGGCAGTAATCGACCGCGCGGTCCTGCCCGATCAGCGTGCGACCCTCATGGTACCAGATGTGGAAGTTGTGCATGGATCCGGCAAAGGCGTGCAGCAGGCGGGTCTTGTCGGAGAGCTGGCCGACACCCCAGAAGCCGGTTGTCGGTTCGCGCAGCCGATCGTGCCAAGCGTAGAGGATATCGAGCGCGGCGTTGACTTTTGCTTGCATCGCGGCATTGCCGTCCCGCCGCATCAGCAGCAGGAAGCTCGCCAGATTGACGATGTTGTTGCCCTCCTGCCAGGGATCCCGCAGGTCGCGGTCGGCGAGCCAGGCCTTGAGGGTCAGGGGATCGAGATAAGCCGCCGCAAAATCGAGCTGCGGCTGGCGGCCAGGCTCCAGCGCGTCGATGGCGCCAAGTGTGTAGTTGCTCACATGCCAATCGATGTAGCGCCAGGTCTCTTCGACATCCGGTTTTTTGAAAACATCTGCCGCCGCCATCCCCGGGATTCGGAAGCGGCCGTCGGGTAAGCGGCTGGCCTCCAGCCACGCCACGAGGTTGGCAGCATCTTCCTCGGGCCAGCCCTCGAGACCGCCCAGGAGGTCCATGCACATGACGCCGTTGTAGGTTCCAGGCAGCAGCATGCCTGGCCAGGTGCTGGCGCTGTGTACGGCACTGATCCGCATGACGCCGCGAGGCGAACCCTTGGCCTGCATCGCACCGAGCCAGTCCAATGTCCGGGCGCGTGACACGTCGATCCGTTCGGCAAGCCGGTCCATCGCTCCGATCTTCTTTAGCATGGGCTCATCCCTTCACCGCCCCTGAGGCCATGCCTTCCATGACCCGCTTCTGCGCCAGCAGGAACAGCACCGCTACCGGCAGCGTGGTCAGCACGGCGAGCGCCATGATCCCCTGAAAGTTCGATCCCAGCTCGCTATTCATGGAAAGCAGCGCCACCGGCAGCGTGTAAGTGTCCGGTGATTTCGAGACGACGAGAATTGGGAACCATTGCGACCAGTTGAGGAGGAAGGTGATCAGCGCCACTGTCGCGGTGATAGGCGCTGCTATCGGCAGCACGATCATGAACAGCACTTGCGCCTCGCTTGCCCCGTCGATGATCGCCGCCTCGATCACCTCGCCGGGTATGGCGCGGAAGAACTGCTCGAAAAGGAAGAACTGGATCGGTCCCAGGGCCAGGAACAGGATGATTCCGGCGTAGGACCCCAGCAATCCCAGCTTGAACATCACGAGATAGACCGGGATGACGAGCAGCATGTAGGGATACATGATCGTCACCAAGAATCCGTAGCGCAGGAATCGGAAGCCCGGCAGGTCCGGTCGCCGCACCAGTGAATAGGCACCAAGTGCCGTGCAGACGACCGACAACAGCGTGGACAACCCGGTTATCAGAAGCGAGTTGAAGACATAGACCCAAAGATCGATACCGCCGATACGTCCGATCTCCCGGAAGATCGAGAAGTCCAGATGCTCCGGGAAGAGCCTGAGCGGATCGCCCATGATGGCGCGCGTCGGTCGGAAGGCGCTGACCACCATCCACCAGTAGGGATAAAGGAAGACGAGGCTGGTGAGTCCTGCGACTGCATAGGCAAGCATCTGCAGGGACCGGTTGGGACGCATTTCAGTCATCGCCTTGCTCCCCTTTCGCCAATGAGAAAGGCGCTCATCGAGATCACGATCACGATGCAGAAAAGGATTGTCGCCATGGCCGTCGCCTCGCCGTATCGGCCCTGATCGAAAAGCTGATAGGCGTAGTAGCTGACGAAGTTGGTCTGGTCGTTCGGCCCGCCCTTGGTCATCACCACGACGACGGTGAACGTCTTGAGGAACTGGATCAGCGCGTAGACCGTGTTGATGATGAGCGCTGGCCTCAGTTGCGGCAGGATGACATAGCGCCAGCGCTGCCAGGCCGTCGCGCCGTCTATATGCGCGGCCTCTTCCAGAGCCCGGTCCCGGATCGCGAGGTTTGCAAGGAAAATGATCATGTAAAAGCCAGCGTGGTGCCAAAGCTCGGCGATCAGCAGCGACAGCATGGCAGTATCGACGCCCGAAAGGCCGGAAAAGGCGGGCAGCCCGAGGAGCTTCAGGAAGGCGTTGATCGCCCCGAAGGAGCGGTCGTAGAGCCAGCGCCAGACGACATAGCCCGCGACATCAGGTGTCACGACGGGCAGGAAGATGGCGAGGCGGAAGAAAAGGTTGCCGCGTTTGATGAGCGCCGAATCCAGCAGAAGCGCAAACCCCAGCGCGAAGGCCAGATTGGCAATGACCGATAGCGCCGTGTAGAGCAGTGTCCGAGATAGCGAGGCCAGAAAGATTGGGTCTGCAAACACGCTGAAGTAATTCGCGAACCCGACATAGGTCGGGTTGGGCCGGAGCGCCGTCGCGGATGCCGTGAACGACACCTGGATCGACAGCAGGATCGGCCAGACACCGAAAAGAATCGTCAGTGCCGCGAAGGGCAGCACAAACAGGTAGAAGATTCTGCCACGCCAGATTTCATCGAACATCGCCACCATGGATTCTGCCCTGTTAGGGTGGCAGCGGGTATTGCCCACCGCCGCCAAAACAGGTCCTCAGCCCTTCAGCTTCGCCGCGAGGTCGCGCATTTCCTTCGCGGTCTCTGCGATGAAGGCCTTCCAATCCGCCGGCGGATTGACGATGCCGGTCAGCAGCTTGCGATGGAACGCCGCCTCAAGCTCGGGATAGAACGTGTGGATGGACTCGGGGAAATCGTAGGCGACAAGCCGATGCTCGGCCTTCGCAAAATATTGCGAACGGGGTGATAGCGTTGTGACGTCGAGGTCTTTCCGAACTGCCGCGCCAACATTCTCAAGGGAGGCCTGCTGCGCGGCCTTTGACAGCATGAACTGGGCGAACTCGACGGCGAGCGCCTTGTTCGGAGAGTTCTCCGGTACGGCGACGCCGCGCATGCCGCCAATCACCACGGCGTTCTGCCGGTCAGCCGCAAATTTCGGCCAGGGGCCTGAAACGAAGTCGCCGTTCAGCACATTGGCACCGTCCCATTTCTTCACGTTCCAGTCGCCGACGCGGAACATCCCTCCACGACCACCTTCGATGACCTGATACATCTCGCCGAAGGAATGGTTGATCGTGTCAGGGGCAACGAATTTATAGCTGGAATAGGTCTTCAGGAATTCTTCGAGAACCTGCGCATGCGCGGGTTGGTCGATGGTAATCCTGCCGTCCGGATCGATCAGCGTATGGCGAAGGCCCGAACCGAAGGTGAAGAGGTCGAGCATGTGAATGAGATCGCGCGGCTTGGCGGCCTGTAGCGCCAGCCCAAAGGTATCGGCCTGGCCGTTTCCATCCGGATCCTTGTCGCGGAAAGCGACGGCCAGGGTCTTCACCTCGTCCCAAGTTTCGGGGAACTTGCCGCCGTTCTTGTCGAGCCAGCTCTTGCGCACGCCAAAGCCCATCTGCACACGCTGGATCGGGATGATGATCTGCCTGCCCTTGAAGGTGGCGACCCGCAGTTCGTCCTCACTCAGGAACCCCTTGTCGGTGACCGCGCCCAGCGCCGCCTTCAGATCCATCACCTTGTTGGTTTGGTTCTGGATGCGGATGACGCGCTCGTAATTGTTGTAGATCAGGTCCGGCGATGTATCCGTGTTCAGCGCGCTGATGACACGGCCAAACCACTGGTCCGTCGGAAAGCTCAACGACCGGACCGTGACGCCGGGCTTGGCTTTGGCAAATTCGGCACCCATGGCTTCGAACCACTTGATCCCGTTGTCGCCAAGGTCGTGCCAGACAGTGAGTTGCTGCCCCTTCGCAGGCAGGATGCTGAGGACGGCGAAAAGGGTCGCACCCAAGAGTTTTCCGAAGCTTCTCATGTTCCTCCTCCCAGAGTGAACGGCTCCTCTTGACGAGGATGCAATGTTAGGGAAAACGTTTTCCCAAGATGGATCATAAACCCAGATTAAAGATGCCCGCAAGCGGCGACTCAAAATTTTCCGTCAGCGGCTCGATCAACGCGGTTGCGCAGCGCGCGGGCGTGTCCATCGCGACCGTTTCGCGGGTCATGAACGGGGTATCGAACAAGGCGTCGCCGGCCACGGTCGCACGGGTCAGGGAAGCCATCGCGGCGCTCGACTACCGACCGACCAGCGCAGGTCGGGCGCTACGCCAGAAGACGAGCCACCTGGTTGCCGTGCTTGCCGCCAATCTTGCCAACCCCGCCATGGCTGCCATTGCAGCGTCGGCAGAGACGGCGCTGCGCCAGAAGGGCCTGGTCATGGTGCTGTGCGACACGCACGACCGGCCGGATCTGCAGGACGAGTACCTGAGAGAGATGCTGGCCCAGCAGGCCCGCGCCATCGTTCTTCTGGGGGCGGTGGACAGCCCCATGCTGCTAAAGGTGCAGGAAGGCTCGACACCGCTGATCTTCGTCAATCGACGCAATCCCACCGGCGCGGAAAGCGCGTTTGTCGGTATCGATAATCGCAGGGCCGGTGAGGATGTTGCGCATTGGGCGATTGCACAGGGACTGCGAAGGATCGCCCTTTTCCATGCGCCAACGTCCTCGTCGGCAACGCGCGAGCGGGTATCGGGCATCATCGCGGGTTTTGCCGACGCAGGCGCAGCGCTGTCGAAAGACCTGGTGCTATCGCCGGTCTCCGGGGACCATCTGACGATTGGATTGGAAGCCGCACGGCAACTCCTGGCCAAGGGAGAGCAGCCTGACCTTGTGATCTGCACAAGCGATCTGATCGCCTTCGGCGCGGCTCGGGCTTGGCGTGAGCTGCGATCAGGCAACCCCATGCCACGCATGATCGGTTTCGACGATTCACCCATGAACGAGTGGCTCGCGCCTGAACTCAGCTCCATCCGCATCCCCTATGCAGGCTTTGGCGAAGCGATCGTTGCTGCCCTCATGGAACCGAAGGCGAGCCTCCTTACGATCCTGCCCCATAAGATCATCGAGCGCGGCCAAAAATCCGCCTGACATTTCCCAATTGGATCAAGATTCCCGCGCGTATTGCGCCTATTCAAGCAAAACGGAAATGTCCGCTTCGTACAAGTGTCCTCCCACCCCCGCAATGACCGACAAGGGTCAAACATGGGCATCATGCGCCAGGTGCAGACGTTCGGGACACAAGCAAAAAAAGGCAACGGCAGACATTTGATTTCTCCGAACAAGGGCGCTGGTGACAGTCAAAAACAACTGAAGAGTTCCCTTTGAATTCGGGCTCACGTGCGCGGCGCACTTCCCTCTTTGATCCTCGGCCAAAGCCGCGCAGTTGCCATGCAGCCTGAGAGACGGTGTGAATCCTTCGGTCATCACCGAAGCTTCAATGATCAATTGTAGTGCACTGTGACCTCTCCATCGGGAGGATGCTGCATTCATGTTACGAGAGATCATACGCGTTGAACCTCTATCCAGCTGGCTGGAAAATTGGAAAGCACCAGTTTCACCAGCGCGTGGCGCATGTCGATGATCTGATCGGGACGCGAGCGGAACAAATCCGTAGCTCCCATCGCAAGCACCTCTTTGGGACGCATCAAACCGCCTCCATCGCCGACACAACCCCAATGGAATCACGCTGTTGCTCCAATGGCAATTCGCCGGAAAACAAATGTTCAAACGCCACAAACCGGCGAATGCAAATCAGCCGAAACTGGAAAATAATCAACACTGTCAGTACGTTGGAGGTTATTTACGGACGACTCGTTAGTCCCGAAAGAAGATGGATTTTCGATTTCTGCGGGCGCGGTGATCGCTAAAACACTGAAATCATGACAATCGATTTTGTTCCGTGAGGAGTCGATCCCGCCCGCAGGGCGGGGATAGGAGTTTTTCAACTGAATGCGCCAGAAGCCGACGTTTCGGCTCCAACCGGAGATTTGCGAAGTCCGATATACAATACGCTTCGATGGTGCTGGCCGCAGCGGTTCAAAAAAACCTACCACCTTTTCCGGGGGCGAACTCTGCCGACGGCCTCACCGAATGGGCGGCGCGTATTGCAACCCGCCTTTGGTCCACAGGTTGTTCGGCCCACGGGGAATGGCGAGGCGCGTGCTGGCGCCCAGATGCCTCTCGTAGCTTTCGCCATAGTTTCCGACGGCCTTGACGATGCGCACGACCCAATCGTTGCTGAGGCCGAATTGCTCGCCGAACTTGCCTTCGCCGCCGAGCAGGCGCTTCACCTCGGGGTTGGCGCTCGACCTCGCCATCTCCTCCACATTGGCCTGCGTGATGCCGAGTTCCTCGGCGTTGACCATGGCGAAGAGCGTCCAGCGCACGATGTCGAACCATTGGTCGTCGCCCTGGCGCACCCAGCCGCCCAGCGGCTCCTTGGAGATGATCTCCGGAAGCACCACGAATTCATCGGGATTCGGGAACTTGAGCTTGTTGGCGGAGAGCGCCGAGATATCGGTCGTCCAGGCGTCGCAGCGTCCGGCGACGAAGGCCGATGAGGCTTCGGTGGAGGTGGCGAAGGCGACCGGCTTGAACTCGATCTTGGCGGATCGACCGTAGTCGGCGAGATTCAGTTCACCCGTCGTGCCCTGCTGGATGCAGACAGAGGCGCCGCCCAGTTCCTTCGCGCTCTTGAGGCCTGCGGATTTGCGGACGAGAAAACCTTGACCGTCGAAGTAGTTGATGGCGGTGAAGTTGAGGCCGAACGCGGTGTCACGCGATGACGTCCAGGTCGTGGTGCGGGCCAGCATGTCGATCTCGCCGGATTGCAGCACCAGCAGCCTGTCCCGTGCGGACAGGGACTTGAAGCGGGCGGCGTTCGGATCGTTGAATATCGCCGCCGCGACCGCCCGGCACCAGTCGATGTCGAAACCGGACCACACGCCGTTCTGGTCGGGCAGCGAGAACCCCGGCACGCCCTCGCTCGCGCCACAGGAAACGTAGCCCTGGCGCTTCGTCTTTTCGAGCGTGCTGCTCTGCTGGGCCATGGCGGGCGCGGTCAGGACGAGAGCCGCGGCGGCGGCGAATGGAGCGATGGTGCGGCGCATGGTCAGGCCTCCTTCAGGCGGCGGGCTTGGATTGGGTTGGCTGAATGTCCGCGACCCGGCGGACGTGGTCAAACGCGGCGTCGAGGTCGGCGATCAGGTCGTCAGGATCTTCAAGGCCGATGCTCAGGCGGATAAGCTTGCCGTCCGTCCACCGCGTCGCCGTGCGCCCGGGCGCCGGATCCTGAGGAGCCACCACGCGTCTGGCCGAACCCCAGCTCGCGCCGAGCGCGAAGAGGGTCAGCGCGTCGACGAAAGTGTTCTCGAGACCCTTGAGATCGTCTGCCAAAAGGAACGAGAAGACGCCGCTGGCTCCCATGAAATCCCGTTTCCACAGAGCATGGCCGGGATCGTCGACCAGACCGGGGTGCAGGACGCGGCCGACATCCGCCAACCCGTCCAGATGCCGCGCCACGCGCAGCGCCGTGGCGGACGACCGCTCGACCCTGAGCGGCATGGTCTGCAGCCCACGCAGAACCAGTGAACAATCGTCGGGGCTGACGCCCAGGCCGAAGAGCCGCGTCATATCCTTGAGGCGGCGGTAGAGCCCCTCCTGACGCATGGCGATCGCGCCCATCAGCACGTCGCCGTGGCCGGACGCATATTTGGACAGCGCTTCGATCGTGAGATCGACGCCATGGCGGAAGGCGTCGAAATGCAGAGGGGTCGCCCAGGTCGTGTCCGCTGCGACAATCGCGCCACCGGCATGCGCGGCGGCGGCGATGGCGGGGACATCCTGCATCTCCATGGTGTTCGAGCAAGGAGACTCGACCAGAACCAGCCTTGTCGCCTTCCGTAGCAGCCCGGCGATACCCCCGCCAATGCAGGGATCATAGAACTCGACATCGACGCCCCAGCCTGCGAGCCACGACGACGCGAAGCCGCGGACAGGGCCATAGACGCCATCGGGGAGCAGCACATGCTCACCCGGTTTCAGGAAGGTCGTGAAGACAAGGCTCAGCGCGGCTTGGCCGGAAGGGGCGAGCAGCGTACGCGACGCGCCGGAGAGCGCATTGAGCTGATCCTCGAGAGCCTTCGAGGTTGGCGTTCCGAACAGGCCGTAGGTGTAGCCGTCATAGAAGTCGCCGTAGCGCGCGTCGAAGCTCGCGGCATCCGGGAAGACGACCGTCGATGCGCGGACGACCGGCGTCGACAGGCCCGTGAACGGGTTGCGCCGGGACGACGCCACAGGTTGGACCGCGACGGTGGCCGGCTTCGATGATCGAGCGATACGTCTCATGATGTCACCGTAGGCTGGACAAAGCTATGGAATCCAATGTTCAATCACGCTGATCCTATGCATTCATGTTATGAACCCTGATGAAGCTTAACGAGATCGAAGCCTTCGACGCCGTGATGCGCACCGGATCGACCATGCGCGCGGCGGATCTGCTGGGCATTTCGCAACCCGCGATCAGCCGGGCGATCGCGCGGCTCGCCTCGTCGAGCCGGCTCGCCCTTTTCAAGACCGTCCGCGGCCGCCTGGTGCCGACGCCGGAAGCTGAGTTGTTCCACGGCGAGGTGCGGGCGGCCTTTGCCGGCCTTGACCAGTTGAGGTCGAAGGCGGCGGCGATCCGCGAGTTCGGCTCGGGCACCGTCAAGGTCGCTTGCTTCCCGGCTCTCGGTCTGTCCTTCATGCCGAAGGTCGTCAGGCGCTTCCGCGAGGTCGAGCCCCATGCGACGGTCACGCTCAACATCCTCGGTTCGGCCGCGACCCGCGATCAGGTGGCGGAAGGCCGCTATGATTTCGGGCTCTGCGCCGACGAGGTTGATACGACCCATGTCACCTCCCAGAATTTCATGACGCCCCACGCCGTTTGCGTCATGCAGAAAGGGCATCCATTGTCGAGGCTTGCGTTGATCGGCCCGAAGGATCTCGCGGATCATCCGTTCATCGCGCTCTCGCCCGAGGACACCGTGCAGCGTCGGTTGCTGCGGCTTTGCGCCGAGGCCGATATGGAACTCAAGATCGTGGTCGAGACGCAATATTCCGAGACCGTTTGCAATCTGGCGCTTGAGGGCGTCGGCGTCGGCATCGCCAATGCGATTTCGGTGAAAGCGAGCGGGTTCGAGCAACGCGGCATCACTGTCAGGCCTTTCGAGCCCACGCTCAGCTTTCGTGCATTGCTGCTGACGCATCCCACAAGGATCAGGTCGGCGCTCGCCGACCGGTTCCTGACCTGTCTTTTCGATGTCAGGAACCAGCTGGGCGCGGGCTGAAGCGGTCCTTCAGGACTTCGGTGGAACCTTCTCGATGAGGTCCAGCGCCTTCTTCATGTTGTCGCCGGCGCTCTTGTCGATGACGTCATAGGCGGCCTTCTCCGCCCTGATCCTGCCGAGCAACTCCTTCGCCTTGGCCACGCCGGTAGCGTCCTTCGGATTGGCGATCGCCTCCTCCAGTCGCTTGATCTCGCTGGTCAGGAACGCCGGCTGGCCGCCGATCACCTTGAAGGCGTCATTCGTCATGGAGCGGATCTTGAGCAGCATGCGGACATCGCCCTGCTCGATTTCGGCATTGGCGCGCTCCAGCGCCACCCGGGCCTCGACGCCCAAGGGACTGGTCATGTCCTTCGCAGCCGCGACCTCCTGGAATTTCGCGTTCTCCTTGGTGAAGTCGTGGGCGTATGCAGCCCCCAGGCAGAACACCATTCCGGATAACACCAAAGCCATGCGCATGTCGGTTCCTCCTCCAGGAGGTCCCATCTGACCGCGCGCCGCTCCTCTTGCCTAGCGACAGAGAGCGGGCATCCCTATTCTGAAACGCATAGGCTTAAGGTGCCATCGCCCTGCGCCGGGCCAGCTCGCGCATTTGCAAAGCTCAGGGGCGCTGACGGTGCCTCAGCGGCGAGGCGCGGACCTGATCGCAGGCGCAGAAGCGTGTTCGCCTTGGGATACCCGGTCCAGGGATAAGCCAGCGGCTTTCACCGGCAGGCGAAGCAGCGCCGAAAGACCTCCCTCGATGCGGTTCGCCAGCACAACGTCGCCGCCATGCGCACGCGCAATGGATCGTGCGATGGTCAGGCCGAGGCCGACGCCGCCGGTCTCCTTGCTCCGCGATGTCTCGATCCGCAGGAAGGGGTCGAACACGCTCTCCAGCTTGTCGGAAGGCACGCCCGGGCCATCGTCCAGCACGACCAGCTCGGCGAAGGAGCCGTCACGCCGCGCCTCGACGCGCACGGAGCTTGCGTACTTCAATGCATTGCCGATCAGGTTGCAGATGGCCCGCTTCAGCGCGAGGTGCTGGCCCTCGACCGGCAGGCTCTCCGCGCCGCTGAACGCGATGTCCCGACCGGCGTCCCTGGCGTCGTCAACGCAGGTCTGCGCGATGGACGACAGATCGAGCAGCCGTCGGGTCTCCATGCTCTCGCCGGATTTCAGGAACTCGAGCGTCGAGTCGATCATCGCCTCCATTTCGATGAGGTCCGCGTCGATCTGATCCCGTATCGCCGTGTCGTTCAGGAGCTCGGACCGAAGGCGCACGCGCGTGATGGGCGTCCTGAGGTCGTGGGACACCGCTGCGAGCGCCTGGGTGCGTTCGCCCACCAGCTTCCGGATACGTTCGCGCATCCTGTTGAATGCCTGCGCGGCGCGGCGGACTTCGGACGGTCCCGATTCATCGAGAGGCTCCGGCTTGCCGTCGAGGCTGAAGCGCTCGGCCGCCAGCGCGAGGTCGCGCAGGGGCCTCGTCACCCATGCCAGCAACAGTGCCGCGATCACGATGATCACCACGGCGAGACAGAACGTGAGCGCCAGCAATGCGGGGTCGAAGTGCGGCACGAGGCCCAGCCGCGGCGTCGAGAAGTTGACCCAGCTCTGATCCTCGAGGCGCATCGAGACCAGCAGCATGTGGCGATAGGGCTCCGCCTCGCCCGACGTGATGGCGCCGTCGTCAGCGAAGCCGATCCGAAAGGCTTCGGCGGCAAGATCGGGGACCAACTCCTTCAGACGCTCGGCGGTGGCCTTGGCGCGCTCGGTCAAGGGGGCATTGGCGAGCACGAGACTGACCTGGCTCCAATGAACCTCGAGGCTGCTGCTGGACAGCGCGTGGGCCGCCCGGTCCCGCTCGGAGGTGTTCGGGATGTTGGCGACCGCGCGCTTGATCGAGACGAGGCGCTCGGCAAGCGCCCGGTCCTGCGCCCTTTCGGCAACCGCGTTCACGCCGATACGATAGGCCCAGTAGCCCATGACATGCACCGCGATGAGCGCCGCCACCAGGATCGCGACGGCACGGGTGACGACGGTGTCGGGAACCAGGCGCTTGAGCATCAGCCCCCCGCCTGTCCACCGGTCGTGAGTCCGGTCGTGATCTTGGGCGTAAACGTGATCTTGGGCGTAAACATGTACCCAGCCCCGCGGATGGTCTTGATCATGCGGCTGTCCTCCTCGCCATCCGATAACTTGCGGCGCAGCCGACTCACCTGCACGTCGATGGTCCTGTCGAAAGGATCGGCAGCGCGCGTCTTGGCAAACTCCATCAGCATGTCGCGGGACAGGACGCGATTGGCATGCTCGACGAAGGCCACCAGCATGTCGAACTCGCCGGAGGACAGGTCCACGAGCACACCTTGCGGCGAGGTGAGCTCCCGTCGTCTGAGATCGAGCGCCCAGCCGTCGAAACCAACGACGTCCGACCCCGTCGGCTGCGAGCTCGCGGGCCGACCGCGCATGCGGCGCAAGACGGCACGAACCCGCGCCAGCAACTCCCGCGGGCTGAAAGGCTTGGTCACATAGTCATCTGCTCCGACGTCGAGACCGGCGATCCGGTCGCCCTCGTCGCCACGCGCGGTCAGCATGATGATCGGCACCTGGGTCGTCGCGCGCGCCTCGAGGCAAAGATCGAGACCGCTCTCTCCCGGAAGCATCAGATCGAGGATAATCAGATCGACGGGTGTCCGAGCCATGATCTCGCGCATGACACGCCCGTCCGGCGCTCCCGATACCCGATAGCCATGACGCTGCAGGAAGCGCGAAACCAGCAGCCGGATCTGCGGGTCGTCGTCAACAACCAGAATATGTCCGTGGTCGGCTGCAGGCGATATGGCTTGGTCTGCCATTTTGGCGAAGCTTTCAAATTTCAGCGTTGATCCCAGGAATACAGCGTCTCTGTGCAGAATGTATCGCAACAATTTGTAACAGACGCGGCAGATGGTGGTTGGTATCTGGCAGGCCTGATGGATGAATCGGGAGTCTGCCCGTGCAGGTGAATGTCGATACGAAGCCAATGAATGCGACCCTTTCCCGTTTGGCCGTGGCGATGCTGGCCTTTCTGATGTTCGTCGGCATGGCATCGACACTGAGGGCGCATGAAGGGCACGATCACGGTGCGCCGCCGACGCCGGTCTCCACCACCATCGCGCCGCGCGTCGACGCCTCCTCCACGACATTCGAGCTGATCGCCGTCCTCCGCAACAACGCGCTCACGATTTTTGTCGACCGGTTCGTGACCAATGAACCGGTGACGGGCGCGCAGGTGGAAGTGGACACGCCGAAGGGCACGCTGACGGCCAGGGAAAACCCGGATGGAACCTACACGGTGCCAGCGCAGTGGGTGACCAACGGCGGGTCGTATGACCTGATCTTCACGGTGACTGCCGGAAATGACATCGATGTCCTGACCGGCACATTGAAGCTTCCCGCCGATGAAACGCCCGCCCAGGTCGGCATCAGGACATCCTGGCTCTTCGCCACCGCAGTTGCGAGCGGTGTGCGGGAGAGGATTGTCTCCTACGATCCGACGCTGCCAGCCGTCGGCATCCTCGCGTTCCTCGCGGGTATGTTTGTGATGCGGCGGCGGCGCAAGGGCGACATCAATTCCCCTGCCGCAATCCTATGCGCCATGGCTGTGTTGTTCGGCCCCAACGATGCAAAGGCCGACAGCGCGCCGCCGAAGGCTCCGGCCGTATCGCAAGCCGCCGTCGACCTCGCGCAGCGGTTTCCCGATGGCGCGGTGTTCGTGCCGAAGACCACGCAGCGCATCCTCGCGGTCCGCACCATCATGGCGAAGCCCGAGGAGCATCGCCGGTCAATCGCCTTGGCGGGTCGGGTCATCTCCGATCCGTCTGCGAGCGGTTCGGTGCAGACCTCCGTGATAGGCCGTTTGTCGCCGCCGCCAGGCGGATTCCCGCGGCTGGGACAGCGGGTGAAGACCGGCGACACGCTGGCGCTGGTGCAGCCCGCGCTTGGCGCCGCCGACATCACGAGCCAGCAGCAGCAGGCCCGCGAGCTCGACCAGCAGCTGGCGCTGGTGCAGCGGCGCCTGGAGCGGCTGCGCCCCATCGCCAACGTCGTCGCGCGCTCCCAGATCGAGGATGCCGAACTGGAGCTGCGCGGACTGGAGAACCGCAGGGTGAGCCTGGAACGCGCGCAGAAGCGGGAACCCGAGCGCCTGACCGCTCCGGTCGACGGCGTCATCGCCTCGGCTGCCGCGACCCCCGGGCAGGTCGTCGAGGTGAACGCCATGATCTTCCAGATCGTCAATCCAGACCGGCTCTGGATCGAGGCGTTGACGTTCGATGCGATCGCCGGGGCGCGATCCGCCACAGCTCGGCTCAACGATGGCCGTGTCCTGAAGCTGGATTACCGAGGCACAGGCTTCGCTGACCGCAATCAGGCGATCCCGATCCACTTCGCCCTGGACGAAGGCGCGCGCGGCCTGCGCATGGGGCAGCTGATGACCGTGCTCGCGGAGACCGAGGAGTCGAAGACCGGTATCGCCCTTCCGCGCACCGCTCTCGTGCGCGCAGGCAACGGGCAGATGATCGTCTACGAGCATGCCAACACCGAGCGCTTCGTGCCGCGCGAGGTGCGCGTCGAGCCGCTCGACGGCGACCGTGTGCTGGTCATCTCCGGCCTCGATCCCGGCAAGCGGATCGTGACGCAGGGCGTCGAACTCCTCAACCAGATCCGCTGACGCCAGATGTTCAACTTCCTCGTCACGCAATCCCTCAAGAACAGGCTTCTCGTCCTGGCGCTTGCCGCCGTGTTGGTCATCTTCGGGGGCTTCACCATCACCAAACTCCCTGTCGATGTGTTCCCGGACCTCAACAAGCCGACCGTCACGATCATGACGGAATCGGAAGGTCTCGCCCCGCCCGAGGTCGAGCAACTCGTCACCTTTCCCATCGAGACGCAGATGAACGGCCTGCCGGGCGTGACCCGCGTGCGCTCCGTTTCGGGCGTCGGCCTCTCCATCGTCTATGTCGAGTTCGACTGGGGCACCGACATCTATCGCAACCGGCAGCAGATCGCCGAGCGGCTGTCGCTGATCCGCGACCGGTTGCCTGCAACCGTCACGCCGCAGATGGGACCGATCAATTCGATCATGGGCCAGATCGTGCTGGCCGCCATGACCGCACCCGAGAACGTCTCGGCCATGGAGCTGCGCGAGATCGCCGATTTCGTGATCCGTCCGCGCCTGCTGACCATCCCGGGCGTGGCGCAGGTCATCCCCATCGGCGGCGAGGTCCGGCAATACCGCGTCGCGCCCAACCCCTCCGCCATGCGCGCGCTCGGCGTCACGCAGGCGCAGATCGAGATGGCGCTTGCCCAGTTCGGCTCCAACACCGGCGGCGGCTTCACCGACCAGTACAGCCGCGAATTCCTGATCCGCAACATCGGCAAGACGATGCGGCTGGAGGATCTGGAGTCGATCACCGTCGCGAATGTCAACGCCCGCCCGGTCTATCTGCGCCAGGTGGCGGAGGTCGGCTTCGGCGCGCGGCTCAAGCGCGGCGATGCCGGCTACATGGGCCGATCCTCCGTCATCCTCTCCGTCGAGAAGCAGCCCGACATCGATACGATCGCGCTGACAAGGGCGGTCGAGGCCGCGCTCAAGGACCTCAGCGCCACGCTGGGCCGCGGCATCAAGGTGGACAACATCCTGTTCCGGCAGGCCACCTTCATCGAGACATCGGTCAAGAACGTGCGGAACGTGCTGCTGGAGGCGGTGGCCGTCGTCGCCATCGTGCTCTTCGCATTCCTCTTGAACGTCCGCACCACCGCGATCTCGCTCACCGCCATCCCGGTCTCGATCCTCGCCACGGCGATCGTGTTCTGGTGGATGGGCTTGTCCATCAACACCATGACGCTGGGCGGCCTCGCCATCGCCATCGGCGAGCTGGTAGACGATGCCGTGGTCGATGTGGAGAACATCTTCCGGCGGCTCCGCGAGAACCGCGAAGCCGGCAATCCGCGCTCCGTGTTCGACGTGGTGGTGGGCGCCAGCCAGGAAGTCCGCTCCGGCATCGTCTACGCCACGATGATCATCATCCTCGTCTTCGTGCCACTCTTCGCGCTGACGGGGATCGAGGGGCGTCTGTTCGCGCCGCTCGGCAAGGCCTACATCATCTCGATCCTGATGAGCCTCGTGGTCTCGATCACGCTGACGCCGGTGATGGCCTATTACATGCTGCCGTCGCTCAAGCGGCTCGACGCGCACGAGGGCTGGCTGGTGCGTCAACTCAAGGGCGGCAACCGTGCGTTGCTCGGCTGGTCCTTCCGCCATCCCAGGACGCTGATGGCGGGCGCGCTGGCGGGCGTGCTTGCGGCCGGTGCCGCCGCGACGCAGCTGCCGCGCGCCTTCCTGCCGCCGTTCAACGAGGGCAGCTTCACCATCAACCTGCTCTTCAATCCGGGCATCTCGCTGGCCGAGAGCCACCGCGTCGGCCTCATCGCCGAACGGCTGATGATGCAGATCCCCGAAGTGCGCCAGGTCGGCCGCCGCACGGGCCGCGCCGAACTCGACGAGCACGCCGAGGGCGTCCATGCATCCGAGATCGACGTCGATCTGAAGCCGTCCGCGCGAACGAAGGACGAGATCATCGCGGACATCCGCAACAAGCTCGCCGTCCTGCCGGTGGCGACCAACATCGGCCAGCCGATCTCGCACCGGCTCGACCACATGCTGTCGGGCGTGCGCGCCCAGATCGCGCTCAAGATCTACGGCGAGGACCTCGACACGCTGCGCCGCGTCGCGGCCGAGTTCCGCGACAGGATGGCCGCCGTGCCAGGCGTCGTCGACCTGCAAGTCGAGAAGCAGGTGCGCATCCCTCAGCTCGAGATCACCGTCGACTATGAGCGCGCCGCGCTGTTCGGCCTGCAGCCCGCCGCCATCACCGAGGCGCTGGAGCGGCTTTCCAACGGACGGGTCGTCTCAAGGCTCGTCGACGGTAACCGGCGCTTCGACGTGGTGATGCGCCTGCCGGACAGCTTGAGGACGACGCAGGCGCTGGCGGACATGCTGATCGAGACGCCGCTGGGCTGGGTGCCGGTGCGCCAGCTCGCCGATGTGCAGGAGACGGACGGACCCAACCAGATCCTGCGCGAGAACGGCAAGCGCCGTATCGTGGTGCTGGCCAACAGCGACGGCAGAACGGACATGGCGAAGATCGTCGCCGATATCCGTGGGCTGGTGGCGCAGTCGCAGTTGCCGCAGGGCTATTTCACCAGCTTCGAGGGCACGTTCCAGGCGCAGGAGGAGGCGACGCGCACCATCGGCCTCCTTTCCATGCTCTCGCTCGCCATGGTCTTCGCCATCCTCTACAGCCGCTATCGTTCGACGCTTTTCGCTCTCATCATCATGGGCTCGGTGCCGCTGGCGCTCATCGGTTCGGTCGCGGCGCTCTGGTCGTCGGGACAACCGCTGTCCGTCGCCTCCATGATCGGGTTCATCACGCTCACCGGCATCGCGGCGCGCAACGGCATCCTCAAGGTCAGCCACTACATCAACCTGGCGATCCACGAGGGCATGCCGTTCGGCCAAGACAGCGATTTCAGGGCGCTTGTCATGCGCGGCTCGCTCGAGCGGCTGACGCCGGTGCTGATGACGGCGCTCTCGGCCGGCGTCGCGCTCATCCCGCTGATGATCGACGCCGGCGCGCCCGGCAAGGAGATCCTGCATCCCGTCGCCATCACCATCTTCGGCGGTCTGGTCAGCGCCACGCTGCTCGACACGTTCCTGACGCCGGTCCTGTTCCTGCGCTACGGCCGCAAGCCGCTGCAGCGCCTGATCGACGGGGTGAAAGCCGAGCAGGCGGCGGCTGCCGCCAAGACCCCCGGACAAACCCTGAAACCCATCGAAGCCTTCTGACACGCCCCCGAGAGGACCCCAGTCATGCGCGCCGTATCCCTTGCTTTCGCCCTGTCGCTGCTTGCCGCTCCGTCATTCGCCCATGAACCCCGCAAGGGTCCGAATGGCGGCGATCTCGTCGACGCGGGCAGCTACCACATCGAAGTCATCGGCCGTGGGACCATTATCGAAGTGCTTGTCAGCGACGCTACGGACAGGCCGCTCCCCGCCACAGGATTCAAGGCGGTCGCCATCGTTGTGGTTGATGGCAAGACGCAGCGCATCGTGCTGGCGCCGACGGCCGATGGCCAGAGGCTCATCGGTACGGCTCCTGCCGCACTGACCTCGATCAAGGGTGCCGTTCAGCTGACTGACAAGGAAGGAAAGACCGGCACAGGGCGCGTGAACTGATCAACGGAACTGAACACCGCTGCAACGCGTTATCTTTCCAAAAGCGAACCCAAGGACCATCGCCATGAAAACAATCAGCAAAATCATTCTCGCCATGGCATGGCTCGGCGTCGCACCCGCTTTGGCCCAGCATCAGGGGCATCAGATGCCGATGCCGGGTGGCAGCGGCCAGATGATGCCTGGAATGAAGCCCCAATCCGCGATGCCGATGAATGAGGCCGCAAGGGCCTTCGCTGAAGCCAATGCCCGCATGCACAAGGACATGACGATCCAGTTCTCCGGCAATGCGGACGTCGATTTCGCGCGCAGCATGATCCCGCATCACCAGGGCGCGATCGACATGTCCGAGATCGTCCTGAAGCATGGGAGCGATCCGTCCGTCCGCAAGCTCGCCAATGCGGTCATTGCGGCGCAAAAGATGGAGATCGCGCAGATGCAGGCCTGGCTGGGGAAAAACGCCTCGCTGCCTGCCGGGCCGGACGCCGCCGCAGCAGCCAAGGCCTTCACCGATGTCAATGCCCGGATGCACGCGACCATGATGATGACCTCCTCTGGCAAGGCGGACATCGATTTCATGAAGGGCATGATCCCGCACCACGAGGGTGCAGTGGACATGGCCAAGGTGCTGCTGCAGTTCGGCAAGGATCCGGAGTTGCGGAAACTGGCCGACGCCGTTATCCGCACCCAGAACGAGGAGATCACGATGATGCGCGATTGGCTCAGGAAGAACAGCGGCTGAGGATCATCGTGCAATGACAATTGGGATGTCGATCGGGCTCCTTGAGCCGCTGGGCGACCGGACCTACCGTCGGCTCTTCGCCGCGCAGGTCCTGTCGCTGCTTGGAACAGGCCTGACCACGGTCGCGTTGGCGCTGCTCGCCTACCGGCTGGCGGGGCCCGAAGCCGGAGCGGTGCTCGGCACAGCGCTCGCGATCAAGATGATTGCCTATGTCGCGATCGCGCCGGTGGTGGGCGCGCATGCCGCTCGCTTTCCGCGGCGCGGCTTCCTGGTCGCCCTTGACCTTGTGCGCGCCGCGATCGTGCTTGCGTTGCCGTTCGTGACGCAAGTGTGGCAGATCTACGTGCTGATCTTCCTGCTGCAGTCCTGCTCGGCGGCCTTCACGCCGACGTTCCAGGCGACGATCCCCGATATCCTGCCGGACGAGAAGCGCTACACCCAGGCGCTTTCGCTCTCCCGGCTCGCCTACGACACCGAGGCGGTGGCGAGCCCGATGCTCGCGGCGGCGCTTCTGGCTGTCATCCCGTTCCATTGGCTGTTCCTCGGCAACGTGGCGGGCTTCACTGCGTCGGCTTTTCTCGTCCTGTCGGTCGCCCTTCCCGCCGCCAGACCCGCCGTGATGGCGCAAGGCGCTTGGGCGCGCACGACGCGCGGCATCTGGATCTACCTCGCGACGCCACGCCTCAGGGGCCTGCTCGCCCTCAACCTGGCGGTCGCGGCAGCGGGCGCCTTCGTCATCGTCAATACGGTCGTTCTCGTGCGCGGCCCCCTTGGCGGCGACGAAGGCTCGGTCGCGCTGCTGATGGCGGCCTATGGCGCAGGTTCCATGGCGGCGGCGCTGCTGCTGCCGCGGCTTCTCGACCGGATCGCGGAGCGGCGGCTGATGCTGTCGGGCGCAGCGCTCCTGCTCGCGGGCCTGGCGATCGTGGCGAGCGGACCGGGCTGGTGGCTGGCGGTCGTGCTCTGGCTGGGCATGGGGTTCGGCTCGTCGCTCGTGCAAACCCCTGGTGGAAGGCTTTTGCGCCGGTCGTCCCATGCCGAGGATCGCCCGGCGCTGTTTGCCGCCCAGTTCTCGCTGTCGCACGCCTGCTGGCTCGTGACGTATCCATTGGCGGGCTGGGCGGGTGCGCGCTTCGGGCTGCCTGCGACGGCGCTTATCCTCGTTGTGATCGGCGCGGCCGGCATGGTGCTGGCGGTTTCCGCATGGCCCGCTGATGACCCGGACGTCGTCGCCCATCATCATGATCGGATCGTGCACAGACATGGCGCTGGCGACGAAGCGCACCATGCAACCGCCATTGCCGCGCCAGACGGATCGCACGCGCATGGGCCGCTGGAACATGCCCATGCCTTCGTCATCGACGATCACCATCCGCACTGGCCTGCACGCATCTGATCCCGCGTGGACAATATTTTCTGTCGGCATCGTGCGACCCCAAGAGCACGACGTGTCTCGACGGAAACACGTCATGGCCGCGCTTGACGCGTCCATCCACGTCGGTGGGCCGCAGGAAGACGTGGATGGACGGGTCAAGCCCGTCCAAGACGACGTGGCACTGTTTCCGTCAAAAAACGTCATGCTTTAGCGAATGTCCGCTTGCGGCGCGGCTTGGAAACCTACGAAAGTCCGACAAGGGTCTTGGTTGTGTCAAAACGCGTTGGCCCCCAATGGCAAGGGTACGATGAACGGTCTGGCGAACGCTGGCGTTGGGGAGAGGCCTTTCTCAATTGCTGGAAGGTCGAAGGCGACTTGAAGGGCAGGGGAGCCACTGGCTTGCAGCATGCCTCCGATTTTCGCCGCTTTTGAACGGCTATCCGGCTGTTATCGCCGCCACGATCTGTGTTTTGCCGAGAATGTTCATGATTCTGGTCAGACTGTAGGCAAGCACGTGCAGCGCCATCTCAGCCGCCACATTCGGCAAACGCTTGATCAGGAAGTGGGTGGCGCCCATCCTGGCCTTGATCGTACCGAACGGATGTTCGACCGTTTTACGGCGGATGCGCATGGCATAGGGGTTCTGGTCGAGACGGCGCTGAACGTCCTCAACCAGTTGCTCGTACTCCCAACGCGTGATGCGGCGTTCCTTGGCCGTCGTGCACTGGCTCTTGATCTGGCACGCGAGGCAGGCAGCCGTCGACCAATAGCGCCGAAGAGCCATGCCGTGCTCAATCCCGGTGTAGTGGTAGGATAACAATGCACCAGCGGGACACTGATACATGTCTGTGTCAGATCGATAAACGAAGTCCTCTTTTACGAACCGACCTTCGCGCTTCGAGCCCTGTTTCGGCTAGCCGTTCGGTGTATTTTATGGACACGTATTGCGATCCCGTGTCGGAGTGGTGAACCAGACCGCCGCGATGGACGGGCCGCCTGTCATGCAGTACCTGTTCCAGCGCATCGAGCATGAAGCCCGCATGCGCCGTCCGGCTGGCCCGCCAGCCGACAATCCGGCGGGCGTAGGTATCGATGACGAAGGCCACGTAGACGAAGCCTGACCAGGTGCTGACATAGGTGAAGTCGGACACCCACAGCACACTGGGCCTTGGCGCATGGAACTGCCGGTTGAGATGGAGCCAGACCTTCCTGGCACCGTAGACCTCGTAGTTCGCGGCTAAGACGCGGGCGAGCTCTGGCTGCAAGGCAAAATCCTGCCTCGTCCGCAGCGAAAGCTTGGCAGGGTCAGCCCGTTTTGCAACGTGGTTGCGATAGGTGGATTGGGCGATCGGTAGGACCTTGCAGATCGTCTCGCCCCGTGGACTCCACAATGATCATCAATGAAGCTGATCATCTCCTCAACGGCCGGTCGAGCTCCGCCTGCGCGAGGCATGCTCGCCTTCGTGATCTAGCACCAACCGCACCGCTCGGGCGCGCACTTCGGGCGAGAACTTGTTCGTCGTCTTGCTCATGATGGCTCCATCCTATTTGGAAGTTGGAGCCTGCAGCAAACCCGGGGCGGTTCACAAGTCTATCCCGGAGAGCATGATCCCCTGCTCGATCGTGCTGTGTTCGAGGCCGTTCAGGACGAGCTGTCAAGCCAGCGCAACAGCAGGCACAGGCTCCCATCACGGATGACGGGATTGCTTACCGGGCGCATTTTTGATTCCAGAGGCAACCGCATGACGCCGACGCATGCCAACAAGAATGGGGTGCGTTACCGCTATTACGTTACCCGCGCCCTTGCAGAGGGGCGCAAGCATGAAGCGGGCCATCCTGCCCGCGTGCCCGCACCTGAGATCGAGCAGGCCGTGCTTACGGCGTTGCACAGGCATTTTGAAGGCCAATCCAAGCTAGGAGACAGGACCGCAGATTATCTATCAGCTTCGCAGAATACCGATCGTCTACAGAAGGCCCAAATTGCGGTGTCGAACTCAGGTTCAATCGAGTGCTCCGCGCCATCCGTGGCCGACCCTGCGTCAGAAGCCAGCCACCTGATTGAAGGGACCATCGACCGTGTTGATGTTTACGCCAATACCGTTGTCCTAAAACTCCAACGATCCGAGGCGATCAGCTGCGACGAAAACGCAGCGGAAATCCTGACCGTTCCTTGGGCACGAACTAACACCAGACCGCGGCGTGAGGTTGTCGAGGCATTGCCCGTGATCAGCAATGCACCGAACAACTCCCAGCGTCGCCTGGTGATTGCCATCGCGACCGCCCGCAGCTGGTTCCATGAGATTGCAAGCGGCGCGATCGCAAGCGTCGAAGCTATCTCCATCCGTGAAGGCATGCATCCTAAGAGCATCCGTTCCACGCTTTCGCTGGCCTTCCTCGCGCCGGATCTTGTGGAACACCTGCTGGACAGCCGGTCGCACAAACCTCCAACTCAAACCGAGATCGTCAGGAATCTGCCTGCGCTTTGGGCTGAGCAACGTCGTAAACTGCTGAACGACGCACAATCCTGAATTGCGGACAACTCGCCAGCGACGCGCCGGTTTGCTGCCAGGCAGGCTTTGGAGTTGCGGCGTCGGGCTCCAGTGCGAACCACTCTCAGTCCGCAGCAAACCGGTCTGGCAGCACCCTGAACTGGCAAAAATGGAAATCGCATATCCCGGCCAGAGAAATGCCCGCTTCCGTCTTCAGGAACCGCCAGCAAGACGTTCCGACAAGACGGAAACGCTCCGTCCGCCACCGTAAGCATTTGAAATGCCGCGATAAAAGTCATAGATTTAAAAACGGAAGGTTCGTCCAGAAAGGATGGTGGGCGCTACAGGGATCGAACCTGTGACCCCTACCATGTCAAGGTAGTGCTCTACCGCTGAGCTAAGCGCCCGAACCTGCAAGGATCGTGGAGGGGTGAGCCGCTATAGCGGGAGCGGCTGCTGCTGGCAACCGCTGAAATCAATCGCGGCAAGCAGGGGTTAGGGCAATTCAATTCTGCACCCGTTTGGTCGTCTTGGCCGGGCTTGCCCCGGCCATCCACGTTTGCTTTCAGCATTGCCAAACGTGGATGCCCGGCTCAAGGCCGGGCATGACGATAGATTTGAATTGCCCTGAAGCAGGGTTCAGGCGGCCTGCTGGATCATCCGGTTGACCTCGCTGACGAGGTCTTTCAGATGGAAGGGCTTGGACAGCACCTTGGCATCCTTGGGGGCCTTGGAATCCGGATTGAGCGCCACAGCCGCAAAGCCTGTGATGAACATCACCTTGATATCCGGGTCGAGTTCCGTGGCACGACGGGCCAGTTCGATCCCGTCCATCTCGGGCATCACGATATCCGTCAGCAGCAGTTCGAACGGTTCTTCCCGCAGGCGGTTATAGGCCGACAAGCCATTGTCGAAGGACGTGACGTCGTATCCCGCGTTCTGCAGCGCTTTCACCAGAAACCGGCGCATATCGTTGTCGTCTTCAGCCAGCAGGATCCGGGGCATTGCTTTTCGCTCGTTTTTTGATCAGGTGGAAACAGGTTAGCGCAATGGGTGGTAAAGAACCAGTGAACCACCGCCGCTTTTGCGCCCTATGGTTAGGACGAAACTGTTGATTCGGGAAAGGAAGCCACCTTTGGAGGTCAGTTTCGACCCGCCGTTCGAGATCCTTGCGCCCCATGAGGCGCTGCTGCCCTTCGTCTTCAGCACGCCGCATTCCGGTCGAAACTACCCCGAAGCGTTCCTGGCCATGGCGCGGCTGGATCGGCTGGCCCTCCGGCGCTCGGAGGATTGCTATGTCGATCTGCTTTTTGCCGGTGCGCCGCTCATGGGTGCGCCTTTGCTCAAGGCCCATTTCCCCCGGGCCTATC
>JANNFV010000630.1:0-3643 GCA_031380285.1 Hyphomicrobiales bacterium
TTTCGGCGGTGCATCGCGCAGCGTAAATGTCCCCGGTGTCAGTGGCAGCTGGACGCAGCTGACAATCGCCGATATCAAATCTCATCTCGACAGGGTGTGTCATCTGACGCTGACTTCGAGCAAGGCCATGATGCCGCTCATCGGACAGCATCAGGCCATCCTCGATGCCGTCGGCCAGCGCGATGGAGACGCCGCGGAAGCCGCTATGCGGTTCCATCTGAGTGAAATCCTGCGCGCCTTGCCGTCCGTGATTGCCGACCGTGGTGATCTTTTCGGCTAGGCCGTGCGCGCACACCAGATCGCCTTTGTTGAGTTCACGCCACCAACATCTTGAACACGCTTCAATCCACCAACATGAACTGAGGCCCTCCTTGCCCCCTGCCATCGACATTCGCCATTCCGTGCATCCGACTCAGGCTGAGACCTTTGGCACGAGTGACCTCCGGCGTTCTTTCCTCATTGATGCAGTTTTTCCGAAGAACGCTATGTCATGCACGTATCTGCACGACGACCGTATGATAGTGCTCGGATGCAGCCCAGTGACGGCACCGGTGACATTCGCCAATAAGCATTCCGAAGTCCTTAGGGCAGCATTCGTTCTGGAACGTCGGGAAATGGGGGTCGTCAACATCGGTGGCGCCGGGGAAGTTGTCGTCGATGGCAGCACATTTCGGCTTGAGGCTCTGGATGGACTCTATCTCGGGCGTGGCGCACGCGATGTGCGGTTCGGCAGCCTTGACGCCGCGAATCCTGCAAAGTTCTACATGAATTCGGCACCCGCCCATGCGGAATATCCACACATGCTCCTGAAGGCTGCAGATCTGAACGGCGATCACCTTGGCGCACAGGAGACGGCGAACCGCCGGGTTCTGACGAAGTACATCCATCCGGGTAACGGGCCGAGTTGCCAACTGGTCATGGGCGTGACGCGACTCGAGGCCGGCAGTGTTTGGAATACGATGCCTGCGCATCTTCATGACCGAAGGATGGAGACCTACCTCTATTTCGACGTGGCCGAAGAGGCTGCAGTCATGCACTTCATGGGACGCCCGGATGCAACACGCCATATCGTATTGCGCAACGAGCAAGCCGTCGTTTCCCCACCATGGTCCATCCACTCTGGTGTCGGTACGCGAGCCTACTCCTTCATCTGGTCCATGGCTGGCGAAAATCAGGCCTTCACCGACATGGACGCTGTGCCCGTCGGTTTGCTGCTGTGAGTGGAGCCATGACTGGGTTTGACCTCGCGGGTCGTGTAGCACTCGTGACAGGGGCCAATACCGGCATCGGACAAGCCATTGCCGTCGGGTTGGCCCAGGCCGGGGCGGCCATTGTTGGCGTCGGGCGCTCGCCTATGGATGAGACGGCTGCTGCTGTTGCTGCTGCAGGTGGCGCATTCCTGCCCATTCTGGCTGATCTTGCGACCATTGCGCCCATTGCGGGTGTGGTCGGTGAGGCGACCTCCTGGCGGGGCAGAATGGATATTCTGGTCAACAATGCAGGCATCATCCGGCGCGCCGATTCGGCTGACCTGTCGGAGCGCGATTGGGACGATGTGATGGATGTCAATCTGAAGAGCCTGTTCTTCATGTCTCAGACTGCAGGCCAGGTCATGCTGGCCCAGCCGCAGGGCGGGCGCATCATCAACATCGCCTCGCTGCTATCATTTCAGGGTGGCATTCGCGTGGCGTCCTATACGGCTGCGAAGCATGGCGTTGCGGGTCTCACCAAAGTTCTCGCAAACGAATGGGCGGCGAGAGGCATCAACGTCAATGCCGTTGCGCCGGGCTACATCGTGACCAACAATACGGCCGCTCTCCGCTCTGATCCCGAACGCAGCGCGGCGATATTGTCGCGCATTCCAGCGGGTCGCTGGGGTCAAGCTTCGGACATAGCGGGAGCAGTTGTCTTCCTCGCATCTGATGCCGCTCGCTATATTCATGGCGTAACGCTGCCCGTTGATGGCGGCTGGTTGGCACGTTGAGGACGAAAAAACGCTTTGTCATCGGGCCGCCATTCAGGCCGGCAGCAACGCCCCGCGCGTCTCCAGTTCTTCCCGGATCAGCTTTTTCGTGATCTTGCCATAGGCGGAACGGGGCAACGCGTCCCAGACGATGATGCGGCGTGGCAGCTTGTAGCGGGCAACGGTTTCGCCCAGCCACGCCAGGCATTGCGCCTCGTCGAAATCGACACTTGGCTTCAGCACGCAGACGGCGATTCCCACCTCTCCCCAGGTCCGGTCCGGAACGCCAAGAACCGCGACTTCGGCAATCGCTGGATGTGCCAGCATCCGCTCCTCGACCTCGCGCGGATAGACGTTGGAGCCGCCGGAGATATACATGTCGGAGGCCCGCCCGGTGATGAAGAGAAAGCCTTCCGCATCAAGATGACCAAGATCGCCGGTGCGGAACCAGCCGTCACGAAAGGCTTTCGCATTGGCCTCGGGGTTGTTGTAATACCCCGCGAAGACAGCCGGGCCGCAGACACAGATTTCGCCCGTTTCTCCCGCTGCCATCTCGGCCCCGGCATCGTTCTGAATCGAGACCTGCATCCCGGTGCGCTCGACGCCGCAGGTGCCGATGCGTGCGCCCGGTCCATCCTCCGCCACATGCAGGCGCGGCGGCAGAACCGTGATGTTGCCAGTCACCTCGCCCAGGCCGAAATATTGCACCAGGACGGGCCCAAGCGTTTTCAGCGCATGCTTCTGGTCCTCGCGGTACATCGGTGCGCCGGCATAGATGACATGGCGCAGTGAGCTGTGGTCATGCCGCCCAACAGCGGGATGCTCGGTCAGCAGCTTCACGATGGTCGGCACGGTGAACATGTTGGTGACACGCCAGCGCTCCACCAGTGACCAAGCTTCATCGGGGTCAAACCGCTCCTGCGCCAGCAGGATGGTCTTCACGCCCCGCGCAACCTGGGCAAGCTGGTGGATGCCTGCGCCGTGCGACAAGGGGGCAACAACGAGGGATGCCTCGTCCTCCGTCGTGCCCGGCATGAGATCACACAGGTGGTTGGTGACGACGAACCCCATCTGACCATGGGTCAGCACAGCGGCTTTCGGCTTGCCTGTCGTCCCCGAGGTATAGAAGAACCAGCAGGGGTCATCATGCTCCACAGGGCAGTCCTTGAACGGACCGGCATCCTTTCCCTGGAGAAGCACGTCATAATCCTCGCCAAAGTCCGAGGCTCCGATGGATACCACGCTCTGGATTGTCGGTTGTGCCGCGCGGATCGCGGCGGCGTGCGCGGGAAAATCCGCATGGCAGATCAGGGCTGTCGCACCGCTGGACTGCGCGAGATAGGCCACTTCATCCGGTGTCTGCCGAAAATTGGTCGGCACCCAGACAGCGCCGAGGCGAAAGCACACGAACATGCTCTCGAACATCTGGTTGCAGTTTTTCGATTGCACCAGAACGCGATCACCCTTGCCGATGCCACGGGAGGCCAGAACGCTTGCCATGGCGCTGACGCGACGGTCGATTTCGGCCCAGGTCCATTGAGCGTCGCCATGCGCAAGCCCGACCTGATCCGGAAAGCGCCGGGCACACTGCCGCAGCATATGCGCCAGGTTCATCACACGCCGCGACATGCGGGCGACGCCACCCAATGGAGCAGGCGCGGGTGGGGGTAGCATGGAATT
>JANNFV010000654.1:0-2723 GCA_031380285.1 Hyphomicrobiales bacterium
GTGCCAGGCGGGCGCATCGATGGCCTGCTGCAGGTTCATGCCTGCATGGACATGGCGCAGGAACATCTGCGGTATCCACTGGTCCTGCTGGTCGCCGCCCGGTGATCCCCAGGCGAGATACGGCTTGCCATCGCGCAGCGCCATGGTGGGCGACAGCGTGGTGCGTGGACGGCGTCCCTCCCCCAGTGCGGAGGGGTGCTCGGAGTCGAGCACGAACATCTGGGCGCGAGACCCCAGGCAGAAACCCAGTTCCGGGATGATCGGCGAGCTTTGCAGCCACCCCCCGGACGGCGTGGCGGCGATCATGTTGCCGTGCCTGTCGATGACGTCGTAGTGGACGGTGTCGCCGCGCATCACATCGGCTGTTCCGCGCTCTGCCGCGCCATGTCCGGTGTTGACGCGGCTGATGTCACCGACCGTCGGCTCGCCCACGCCGAAGGCGCTGACGGCTTGGCGCTGGCCGCTCTGCACGTTCAGGGCGATGGCCTTGCCGCGACCGGGGATTGTGCCGGGCCGCTGTTCCATGCTGGCCTCACCGGTGATCAGCTTGCGGCGCTGATCATTGTAGGCATCCGACAGCATGACATCGAGCGGCACATCGACGAAATCCGGGTCTCCCAAAAAGGTGTCGCGATCAGCAAAGGCGAGCTTGGCCGCCTCCACCACGAGATGCACGAAATCCGGCCCGCGCACATCCATGCCATCCAGATCAAAGCCCTTGAGGAGTGCCAGTTGCTGCAAGGTGGCGATGCCCTGGCACCATCCGCCCGGCTTCAGAACCCGGTACCGGCCATAGTCATAACCGGTTGGCTCCTCTTCGCTGGCCCTCCAGCGTGCCATGTCGTCTCCGGTCAGCACGCCCTTGTTGCGCCGCCCCGAGGAATCCATCAGTTCCTGGCTGCGGCAGAAGCGATCGATGGCTTCCGCCACGAAGCCCTCTGCCCAGACCAGCCGTGCCTTCTCGATCTGTTGGATGCGGTCGCCTCCCACGCTTTCCGCTTCCTGCAGGATGCGCTCGTAGGTGTCGGCGAGCGCGGTGTTCTGGAACAGAGAGCCTGGTGCGGGAGGCTGGCCATTGGGCAGGTAGAGTGCGGCGGAGGTCGGCCATTCCTCTTCGAACAGCTTGCGCACGGTGTTGATCGTGGCGGTCACCCGCTCCACCACGGGATAGCCATGGCGGGCATAGTGGATGGCGGGCGACAGTACCTCGCGCAGGGTGGTGCTGCCATAATCCCGCAGCACCAGCATCAAGGCGTCGAACGTGCCAGGCACGCAGGTCGCAAGCAGGCCCGACCCCGGCACCATGTCCAGACCAAGTGATTGGCAATGCGCGATGGTCAAGCCCTTGGGTGCGATGCCCTGGCCGCAGATCACCTTGATGCGCCCTGTCCTGGCATCATGCACCATGATGGGCGCGTCTCCGCCCGGGCCATTGAGATGCGGCTCGACGATCTGCAGCGTGAAATTCGCCGCGACACCCGCATCGAATGCGTTGCCGCCCCGCTCGAGCACACCCATGCCAACGCTGCTGGCGACCCAGTGCGTCGTGGCGACGACGCCGAATGTGCCCTTGATCTCGGGGCGGGTGGTGAAGGCATCCGTGGTCATGAAAGACATCCAGTATCTGGGCCGCAACCATGGCAGCCCTTGTCGGAGCGATCATTGGCAAATGCGGTTCGGTGTCAACGGAAACCGCCATGGGCATTCGCCTGATGGCAGGGCAATTCAGTTCTGCTCCCATATCATCGTCATGCCCGGGCTTGACCCGGCCATCCACGTTTCCTTGCAGCATTGCCTGACATGGATGCCCGGCTCAGGGCCGGGCATGACGATAGAATGGAAGCGCCCTGTCGCGAGATTGCCAAGGGGTGATAGTTTCGGTTGCAACCGTCGCCCCGCCGCATGTAATCGATCTGGATCAAGCCTGGAGAGGACATCGCTGAGCCATGAGCCGAACACGCCGCCACGTCGTCATCATCGGCTCCGGCCCTGCCGGATTGCTGCTGGGCGCACTCTTGGCCCAAGCGGGCGTCGATGCGGTGATCCTGGAGCGCAAATCCCGTGATTATGTGCTGGGGCGTATCCGGGCTGGGGTGCTGGAGCAGGGCACCGTCAATCTCCTGCGCAAGGCAGGCGTGGCGGACCGTCTCGACCGGGAAGGTCTCGTGCATGATGGCTTTGCCCTCGGCTTCGCCAATCGTCGCCTGCGGATCGACCTGGCTGGTTTGACTGGCGGCAGGCATGTCACGGTCTATGGCCAGACCGAGGTCACCCGCGATCTGATGGATGGCCGGGCGGATGCGGGGCTGCCCACGGTGTATGAGGCCGAGAATGTGGCGCTCCACGATTTCGATGGACCGTCACCCAGTGTCACCTACGAGAAGGAAGGCGTCATCCGCACCATTGCCTGTGATTTCATCGCGGGCTGCGATGGCTATCACGGCATCAGCCGGGCCAGCATCCCGGCCAGTGCGATCGGGCTGTTCGAGCGGGTCTATCCCTTCGGCTGGCTGGGCGTGCTCGCCGATGTTCCACCCTGCTCGCATGAGCTGATCTATGCCGGGCATGAGCGCGGCTTCGCTCTGTGCTCCATGCGGTCGAGCACGCGCAGCCGCTACTACATCCAGTGCCGGGCAGATGAGAATGCAGCGGCGTGGACGGACGATGCCTTCTGGGACGAGTTGCGCCGCAGGCTTGATCCCGAAGCTGCCGACAAGGTGGTG
>JANNFV010000291.1:0-2324 GCA_031380285.1 Hyphomicrobiales bacterium
GTCGCTAATCACGTGCTGGCGAGTTCTTCCGCCGATGCTGCCGCCACGATGAAATAACTGCAATCGCCAAGGGCCTGTTCCGCGAGGGCGAGGCCGCTGTCATCTGCATCGTTGGTGGCAACAAGCACGGTCAGCGTTGCCGAACCGCAAAGCTTTGCCGCGGGTCCATTTGCTGCACCACCATTGAAAACGACAAAGTCTTTCTGGCCCGCAAGGCTTTTGGCTGCTGCAGCCAGTTCATGCGGGGTGATCTGCGACGAATCGAGCATGGCAGATACGGCTGTTCCGCGCCCTTTGAGGAGAGCCTCCAGCGCCCGCACTGTTCCCGCAGCATGTGCGGCGTCCTCAGCCGAGAGCACGAGAACAGAGACCGGTCGACCGCGCACCAGCGCCGCTTCGGCTTCATCCGCGATTTCGAACAGGGGATTGTCGGAGTCGTTTGCCGCCGACGGGGGTATGGCAAGCATGCCCGCTCCGACGCCGGGTCCACCCGCGTTCCAGGTCAATCCATTGATATAGGCCGGACCTTCGGCACCCAAAGGCGCATTCAGATCGGATGAGCGGGGTTGCAGCGGTGGCGCTTTCATTTCGGGAACTGCCGACGCAACGCCCGCCATTCTTGGGGCGGCTGGCCAACCCTGCGGTGTGGTCATAGGCGGTGGATTGAGCACTTCCCTCATGCGATTCAGGGACTCGCGCATGGCGCGGCTTGTCTCGGACAGGTTTGCCCCGGACAGGTTCGCTTCTTGCGGTGCCTGCATGGCCTGTGGCGCTGGTGGAGCGGGGTTTGGTACGGCAAGCGGCTGTTGAGGCGTTTGCGCCGCTGTCGCGTCAGCGGGAGAGGGCGCGACCTGCGCAGCCGGCTGCTGCGGCATCATGCCCTGTGCCATCATTGCCAGCATCTGCGGCGTCACCATCATCGTGGGATAGGCCATCGCGGGCGCTGGCGCCGCTGGCATGGCGTCCGGAATGCGCCGTCCATAAACGCGGTCCGACAGGAGGGCCTTGGTCAGCACCCAGAACAGCGAGATCGCGAAGCCCGCCAGGGTTGCAATCAGGATGATCGGCAATTTCTTGGGAAAGCTGGGCGTGCTTGGCGCAATCGCCCGGGACACAACCCGGGCGTCCGCCGCCACGGCGTTGTCGGCGTCGCGGACATTGGCGTCCCGGTAGCGACCGAGATAGGTCTCGAGCTGTTCGCGCTCGGCCTTGGCTTCGCGCTCCAGCGCACGCAGTTGCACCTCCTGCTCGTTCGAAGTGCCGCTCTGGCGCTTCTGCTGGTCAAGTTCGGCCTGGTTGGCGACGACGCGGGCACCGGCGGCGCGGGCATCATTCTCCAGCGTGCGCGAGGTGCGCTCGGCGGCGCTGCGCACCTGTTCCTCCAGGCCAGCGAGCTGGGCATGGAGTTCCTTGATGCGGGGATGCTGTGGCAGCAGTGTGCGCTCTTCCTGCGCGATCTGCGCCTTGAGCGTTGCGCGGGCCTCGATCAGGCGGCGGACGACCTCGTTGTTGACGATGTCGGAGACCTCGAAAATCTTGCCCTGCCGGATGGCCTCGCGGATCATGCGGGCCTTGGAGGTCAACTCGGCCTGCTGTGAGCGGGCGGCGGCAAGCTGGGTGTTCAACTCAGACAGCTGCTGCGACGAGATGTTGGAATTGTCACCTGCACCACCCACCAGGAACAGGCCGTTCTGGCTGCGGAACGCCTCCACCTTGGCTTCCGCCGTGGCGACCCGATCACGCAGCGATTCGATGGTGCGACCGAGCCATGATCCCGCGGATTTGGCCGAGCCTTTCTTCGCCTGTTCGAGCTGGCGGATATACTCTTCCGCAACAGCGTCGGAGAGTTTCGCGGCCAGTTCGGGATCGCGGCTCTGGAACTCGATGGCGACAACGCGCGACTTCGCCACGGCGAAAGCCTTCAGCTTGTCGAAGTATTTCTCGAGAACGCGCTCTTCGGGCGAGACATTGGCTGGATTGTTGATGAGCCCCATCATCACGCCGACTTTGGTCAGCGGATCGATTCCCTTGAGGACGTCGTCGAATTCCGGCTTGCTGCCCAGATCGAAGCGCTTGATCATGGCGCGGGCGATGTCGCGCGACTGGATCAGCTGGACCTGGCTGAGGACGGCATCCTGGTCGATCAATGGATCCTGGCCGCGCGGCCCTTCACGGCCGATTCGCGTGTATTCGGTATCGCGATTTTCAAGGAAGACGCGGGTTTCGGCCGTGTAGCGCGGCTTCAGGATGTTGACGGCCGCCGTCGAAAGCGCGAGGGCGCCCACGGTGATCAACAGCACAAACCATATCCGCCGTCCGACCTC
>JANNFV010000056.1:0-3719 GCA_031380285.1 Hyphomicrobiales bacterium
CCGCGAACTCGGCCTTCAGTGAGCCTTGCGCCCGGACGGTCACTGTCAGAATGTGTCGCCCAAGCCGGGCGGGCATCGGCGTGGCCTCTGTGCAAGGGCGGTTGAACCGCTCGGCACCGTCGATAGACCAGTTGCAGCGTCGTTTGCTGAGGGCCTCGTCATTGAGCTTGACCAGAATTTCCCGCCTCGGATTGTGAAACCATTCATGGTCATACTGCGCCCTTTCAGGCTTGTAGTGGGTCTCGAGCTTGCAACGATATTGCTTGTTGCAGGTCTTGGGTTGCGCATTGTTGGGGCCATAAAAGGACTGGAACGGGGAGGGATAGCGCTCGGGCCTGCCTGAAACCGCATCCCGTCCCGCAGGTTCTGCCGCACGCTTCAAGTAGGAGTAGTAATCGTCGATGAACTGGTCGTGGTCCAGCGTGTTGATCACGCGGAAGCGATGCCTGACCTCCCAGTCGATCTTCGTCGACAGATCAACCGCAAAGGCTGACGGTGCGCCAGCCAGAATTCCGATCAAAAACAAAACGAAATGGACGGCCACGCGCATGATTGCCCCCAATGTTCAAAATGCTCGATATTCTGCATGCTTGCGCCGCGCCCGCAGCCCTTGCGTAGGGCAGCAATCTGCCACACCGCCGAACGGTTGCCATACGCGAAGCTACAGACGTTGGCGAAGAGTCAACGCTGCGGCGGGACTCTCTTGGTGGAGCAGGCGATCAGGCCGCCAGAATCCGCACGGACAATTGCCGGAAGGAATAGGCCAGTTACTCGAACCTGCATCCGGTCGCGGCCACGAACTCCTCGAACGCCTTGTGCTCGTGGGCCTTCCAGTTGGGGTAGTTGAAATACTCGTCGAAGACGATGACCGTTCCCGGCACGATGCGGTCCTTGAAGGACTCGAAGATCGTGACGGTAGAACTGTAGATGTCGCAGTCGATGTGCAGGAAAGCCGCTGGGCCCGCATTGGCGGCGAGAAAGGGCGGCAGGCTCTCGTTGAACCAGCCCTTGTGAAGTTTCACGTTGTCCCGAACCTTGGGGAACGTGCCGCCCCGGTTGAAATAGCCCGCCGCCATGTTGTTGCCGCCCCAGTTCTCGGGGAGCCCCTCGAAGCTGTCGAAGCCATGGATGATCTGGCCCGCTGCCGTGCTCGCCACGGTCTTGGCGATGAAATTGATGGACCCGCCGGAGTTCACGCCAAACTCGGCGTGAATGCCGGATTTTGGCGCCTGGGACAGCGCATGCGCCAGAACCTCGCGCGGCGTGTCGAAAGCCAACGCATCCGGCAGGTGCTGCGCGATGAAATCGACCGTTTCATCCAGCGCCCGCACCTGCATCGCGCGATAGGGATGGAACAGGGCGTAATCGAGCGGCAACCGCAGAAACACAGCAGCCTTCTGCACGAAACTCTTCAGCGGGAAGCTGGAAATGAACATGGCGTCAGGACTCCACGGACTGCAATGACATGGGCGTCGGCAAGGACTTGGGCGTCGGCAATGACTTGGGCGTCGACGGCGTGCGCAGGACGAGGAGCCGCAGCATCAGGAAGACGGTGAGGAAGGAAGCGCCGATGGCGATGCCCTTGGCCATCAAGGGGTGCAGGCCCAACCGATCCGCCAGCACGTAGATGACCACCGTCGTCACCACCATCCCGGATCCGCCCGCCACGAAGAAGCGTGCCAGCGCGCTGGTCTCGGCCCGCACGCCACTGACATGAGCCAGCTCCCGGGTGAGCGTCAGTCGTGACGACACCAGATAATGCGCAACAAGACCGCAGGAATGTCCGACCATGGCGGCCAGCGCCGCGTAAGGCATCATCGGCAGCACCAGCAGAAAGATGCTGACATCGACACACAGCGCCGCCAGGCTCGATACGCCAACACGGCCCAGCAGCGAGACCAAGGCCAACGGCGCCCTCATCGCAAATCAGGCCGCCGATTTCACGCGCTCGGGCACCAGGCGCACGCTTCTCAATGCTTCCTGCACGCCCGATTCACCGCCCTCGTGATATTCTGCATCCTCGTTGACGTTCCAGATGTCGTAGAGCGCTTCACCCGCCATGATGTTCTTCACCGTCAGCATGGCGGTCATCATGGCGTGGTCCTGGTTGTTGTACTTATGCATGCCGTTGCGGCCCACGAGATGCAGACCCTGGAAGCGGGTCTCGATCTCGTTGCGGATCATCTGCACATTGTGCTTGTAGCTCTCGTCATAGACCGGATAGGCCTTCTTCTGGCGCACCACATGGCCATCGATGACCTCGTGCGGCTCGGCCAGGCCGACATGCGCCAGCTCCTTCTTGGCCAGCGCGAACAGGTCTTCATCAGACGATGTCCACAGGCCGTCGCCCTCGAAGCAGAAATACTCGAGGCCGAGGCACGCCAGCTTCTCGTCGGGCACCATTTCCGGCGACCAGGAGCGGAAGTTCTGGATGCGCCCGACCTTCACGGACGGATCATGAATGTAGATCCAGTTGTCCGGGAACAGATCTGGCTTCTCGACAATCAGGGCCACCGTGAGGAAGTCGCGGTAGCGCAGCTTGTCGGCGAATTCCAGCGCATCCGGCACTGGGCGCAGCGCATGCATCACTTCGCGGATCGGCGCGGACGAGATGACGTGGTTGGCCTCGAAGGTGTGGAGCGCGCCATCCTGATCCTTCGACGTGATGGTCCAGACTCCCGAGGTCTCGTCACGCACCAGTGTGTCCAGCGCATGGCCCATCAGGATTTCACCACCCTGGGCGCGGGTCTTGGCAGCCGCCGCATCCCACATCATGCCGGGGCCACGGCGGGGATATTCAAAGCTTTCGATCAGCGACTTGATGACCTGGCCGTCAGCGCCGGTTGCGCCACCGTTGGGGTTCATCGACTTGCGCAGGGCGGAAGCCATGGCGCCCCACAGATCAAGCCCCTTGATGCGCTGGGCCGCCCAATCCGCCGAAATCTCGTCGCAGCTCATGCCCCACACCTTCTCGGTGTAGGTCTTGAAGAAGATCGAGAACAGGCGCTCGCCAAACTGGTTCGACACCCACTGGTGGAACGTCTCGGGATTCTCGTTGGGGAAGCTCTTCTTGAACAGGTAGGAGAGCACGCACAGCGAGCTTTCGACATAGCCCAGGTTGTTGAGCGCCTCGAAGGCCTTGAGCGGATAGGAATAGAACTTGTCGTCATAGAAGATGCGCGACAGCCGGGGCCGCGTGATGAAATCATCCGGCAGCAATTCGTTCCACAGGTCGACGACTTCCTTGGATTTCGAGAAGAAGCGGTGGCCTCCCACATCGAACAGGAAGTCCTTGTAGTTCACGGTGCGGCTGATGCCACCGACATAGACCGGGTCCATCTCGATCACCCGCGTCGAAAGGCCAGCCTTGGTGAGCAGGTAGGAGGACGTCAAACCGGCAGGACCGGCGCCAATCACAAAAACATCCGTACGCGACACGCACTTGCTCCTTCAGAACCCAGACGGCTGTCAAAAGAGCTCCAAAACCGCCCTCGACACTCCTTGCCTTGTGCAACCGGACTATCAGGAATGCGTAAAGAAAGTCCTGTCCGGTCGGGCTTTCTGGCCGTTGCACGATCCTGGACGGACCAATCAAATCGTAACCTGTCGCTGCTAGTATGCTGCGCAATCCAACCTCTGACTCCGAGACGTGATCCCTTGTCGCTGAACGCTTCTGCTGCCCCCGTAAAGAACCGGAGCATCGCCGACCTTTGGCTGAA
>JANNFV010000072.1:0-1778 GCA_031380285.1 Hyphomicrobiales bacterium
GGCGAGTTCCTGCTGCGTCAGATCCGGGAAACGGTAGGCATTGGCCAGGATGTCATAATGCGGCAGCTTCAGGCCCAGCGGCTGGAGGCCTGCAGTCATCGCTTTCTCGACCAGCGCATGCACCTTCCCCACCGCAATCCAGTTGCGGTAGCGCGGCATGTCCCAGGGCGCAGCGGCTTCCGGATCGGCAGACACAATATCTCCTTGCTATTCGTTCAAGGTTGAACATAAATGTTCAGGATTGAACGAACAGGATTGAACGATGGCATATGAAGCGCTCAAGGTCATCCGGCCGTTTGTCAAGGTCAGCTCGCGCCTGGCCCCGCGCCTCACCGGCAATCTGGCCTTCAAGGCATTCTGCACGCCGCCCAGGATCAACGCGGCGGATGACACGCAGCGCCGTCTGATGGCCCGGGCCGAGGCGCGGATGGACCATGCCGAGCGCAGCCGTGTCGCCTATGAGGGCGGCGAGGTGCAGGTCTATCGTTTGAGGACCAAGGCCGCGACAAGCCGGGGTACCATCCTGCTGATCCATGGCTGGACGGGGCGTGCGGCTTTCATGTCGGCCTTCGTCGAGCCGCTGAATGCTGCTGGCTTCGATGTGGTGGCGCTTGATCTGCCGGGTCACGGCCATTCTTCCGGGCGCATCCTGCATATCCCGCTGGGCATCCGGGCGCTGCATGCGGTGCATGGGCAGTTCGGCCCTTGGCACGGCGTCGTTGCCCACTCCTTCGGCGGCGCATTGGCGACATCGCTGGTTTCAGGTGCCGTCGCGCCCTTCCCCGCGCTTTCGGTCGAGAGGCTCGTGCTGATCGCCACGCCGCATTCCATGCCGCAATTGTTTCGCTGGTTCGGCGACACTGTCGGGCTGTCCGGGCGTGGGCAGCAGTGGTTCAATGCCAATGTCCAGCGCCTGGCGGGGCGCGATCTGGACACTTTCGAGGGAGAGGCCCTGCTGCGCCAGGCAGGAATTCGCACGCTTGTGCTGCATGCGCCCGACGACAAGGAGGTTTCCTTCGCCAGTGCTGAGGCGCTCAAGGCGGCCGGTGATCACGTCACGCTGCATCCCATGCCCGGCCTTGGTCACAGGCGCATTCTCTATGCCCCCGCGACAGTGCAAGCCGCCTGCGCCTTTCTGGCGGGTGATCCGGCGGCGCAAGCGGTAAACAACCGCTAACCACGGGAAGCGAAAGCCGTTCCCGATTCAGAAAGGGTGAAGCGCCCTGCGGCATGATCGCAGTCATGACCAAGGTATCCCTTCTGGCACCCCTTGCGGTGTGCATGTCTCTTTGTGGCGCGGGCAGCGCCGTGGCGCGTGAGCGCGTGCCCTTCTCCGGCCCGCATTATCCCGGCGAGATCGTCGTCAGCCAGAGCCAGCGGGCGCTGTATCTGGTGATCGGTGATGGCACCGCATTGCGCTACCGCGTCGCGGTGGGCAAGGCGGGCAAGCAATGGTCCGGCCGCACAACCGTTGTCGCCAAGTATCACGAGGTTGCCTGGTCGCCTCCCGCCTCGGTCAAGCGCGACCGCCCCTCGCTGCCCGACGTGATCGAAGCGGGTGACCCGAAGAACCCGATGGGCGCGCGCGTGCTCTCCCTGCCGGGCGAATACGCCATCCATGGCACCAGCGCGTCGATGCGGGCCTCGATCGGCTCCGCAGCCTCCTATGGATGCATCCGCATGCTGAACGAGGATATCATCGACCTGTTCGAGCGCGTCCGCGTGGGAACGCCAGTGACTGTTCAAAGATAGAAAACATCACGGTTCAGCGATAAAGC
>JANNFV010000099.1:0-3274 GCA_031380285.1 Hyphomicrobiales bacterium
TTTGCCGAGCAGTTCCTGGGCATTAAATGCTATACCAACTGTGAGAAATCGTATCAAACAGGTCTCGGAATTGTCCGAGCAGGCTTTTAGTAGATCAGCGCCGATTTGAGCAACAGCTTGCGGGCGCTTCGGCGGGGGCCATCACCCTCGTCGGTAAACAAATGCAGCTAAAGCGCCTGGACGCGCGGGACTTCTTCTGAACCGGAGATCGCCCCGCTCGTGCTTCCGTTTGACGCTGCGGCATCGACACACAAACGGAGTTTCCCATGTCGACTTTCAGCCGCCGCACCTTCACTGGTCTTGTCCTCTCCACCGCCATCGCCTTCAGCGCCGGGTCTGCCCACGCTCAGGCCGTCAAGGAAATCCGCCTTGACTTCGCCACCTACAATCCAGTCTCCCTGCTCCTGAAGGAGCGCGGATTGCTGGAAAAGGAATTCGCCAAGGATGGCATTGCCATCCGCTGGGTCCAGTCGCTGGGGTCCAACAAGGCGCTTGAGTTCCTGAACGCCTCGTCCATCGATTTTGGCTCGACGGCAGGTGCTGCTGCCCTGCTCGCCAAGGTCGGGGGCAATCCCATCAAATCGGTCTATGTCTATTCGCGCCCGGAGTGGACGGCGCTGGTCACCACGCCCAAGACCGGCATCACCAGGGTCGAGGATCTGAAGGGCAAGCGCGTCGCCGTGACGCGCGGCACCGATCCACATATTTTCCTGATCCGTGCGCTGCAGGAAGCCAAGCTGACGGAAAAGGACGTGAAACTCGTGCTCCTTCAGCATCAGGATGGCCGCACCGCGCTGGAGCGCGGAGACGTGGATGCCTGGGCGGGTCTCGATCCCTTGATGGCGGCCGCCGAAGTTGAATCGGGTGCGACGCTGTTTCACCGCAAGCCGGAATCCAACACGCTGGGCGTCCTCAACGTCCGTGAAGAATTTGCCAAGGCCAACCCAGAACTCGTGAACCGCGTGCTCAAGGTCTATGAGGATGGTCGCAAGCTGGCTCTCGCCGAGCCAGCAGCCGTGAAGGCGGTGCTGATCGCCGCCACCAAGCTGCCGGATGCGGTGATCGCCCGTCAGCTCGAGCGCACTGACTTCAGCGATCCGTCCTTCACGCCTGCCCGCAAGCAGACGATCCTGGCGGCTGGTCTTGCCCTCCAGGAAGCCGGTCTGATCAAGCCCGATCTCGACGTGCGGGAGACCGTGCGGGCGCTGATCGACGATCGTCTGGTGAAGAGCGCCAGGGTTCAGTGACACTCGGAGCCGCCTCCTCCTTCCTGCTTGCTTCTGGGAGGAGGAGGCTGCAAATGGCCATCGCAAACACCATGACTCTCGCAAGCGCCGTGACCGACACATCAGACAGCCAGACCGAGCAGGTGCGGACGCATTCTGCATCCCACAAGGCTCCTGGCTGGCTGATCGGCCTGATCCTGCCCCTCGGCCTGGCGCTGATCCATGAGCTGGCGGTTGTTCAGGGCTGGATCAGCGGCAGGCTGTTGCCTCCGCCGTCGCGCATCCTGGCGACGCTCTGGGAGCTTGCGGCAGGCGGCGAACTCTGGACCCATATTGGCGCAACGCTGGCGCGGGTCGCGGCGGGCTTCGGCTTCGGCAGCATCGCAGGCATTGTGATGGGAGCACTTTCAGGCGTTTCGCCGTTGACTCGCCAACTTGCAGACCCGCTCCTGCAGGCCATGCGCGCCATCCCGTCGATTGCCTGGGTGCCGCTGTTCATCCTGTGGTTCGGCATCTTCGAGACGTCGAAAGTGGTGCTGATCGCGGTCGGCGTTTTCTTCCCGGTCTATCTCGGCGTGGCGGGGGCCATCCTCTCGGTGGATCGCAAGATCATCGAGGTTGGCCGTGTCTTCAGGCTCAATCGCCTGGCCCAGATCCGGCGCATCCTCCTGCCGGCGATCCTGCCCTCCACGGTGATCTCGTTGCGCAGCGGCCTTGGCCTTGGCTGGATGTTCGTGGTCGCCGCGGAATTCATGGGGGCGTCCGAAGGTCTGGGATACCTTTTGATCGACGGGCAGCAACTGGGCAGGCCCGCGCAGATTCTGGCAGCCCTGGTCATATTTGCGTCGCTCGGCAAGCTCACTGACGCGGTGCTTGTCGCCATCTCGCGGCCCTTCCTGCGCTGGCAGGATACGGCCACGACCCTCTCAACGGACAAGCCAAGGGAAGTCTAGCCATGCTCTCCATTCGCGCATTGTCGAAGATCTATCCCAATGGGATCCATGCCCTCTCCGGCATCAACCTGGAGATCGGCCAGGGCGAAATCCTGGCCATTGTCGGCGGCTCGGGTTGCGGGAAATCGACCCTGCTGCGGCTGATCGCCGGGCTGGATCTGGCGACCGAGGGGACCATCACCGTGGACCGGGAAACGGTTACTGCGCCGCATCCCGCCATCGGCCTGATCTTCCAGGAACCCCGGCTGCTGCCCTGGCTTACGGTCGAGAAGAATATCGCCTTCGGCATCGATCAGTTGCCCAAGGTGGAACAGGATCGGCGCGTGGCGCAGGCCCTGTCGCTGATCGGCCTGGAAGGTTATGGCCAGCGGCTGCCAAAGGAGCTTTCCGGCGGGCAGGCGCAGCGGGTCGCCATTGCCCGTGCGCTCGTGGCACAACCCAAGGTGCTGCTGCTCGACGAGCCGTTCTCGGCGCTTGATCCCGTGACGCGCCACGACCTGCATGGCCAGATGATCGATCTGTGGAAAGCCTACAAGCCCACGCTTGTCATGGTGACCCATGATGCCGACGAGGCGGTGGCCCTGGCCGACCGCGTGATCGTGATGGCCCCCAAGCCTGGTCGCATCGCGGAAGAGATCATGATCGTCTCGGGTCGTCCACGTGATCGGCTGGATGACAGTTTCTCGATGGCGCGTCGGCGCGTGCTCTCTGCCCTTGATCAGACCATGAAACCGGGCGAAAGCCAGAAGAGCGACAGGATCGCCGCCGGCGCTGGAAGCTGGTGGTGAGTCTGGTCCCAACACCAAGGAACAATGTCATGGACGCCGATACGCTGCGTGCGACGCAAGCCCCCCTCAAGGATGCCTACCGAAATGAAGCGGGCCGGGCGAAAATCACGCTCAAGGCCCGGGGCACGCTGGATGACAGCAAGATCGCCTGCAAGGTCGAGACCGGAAGGGCCATCGCCGAAGCGGGCCTGCATCCGCTGACCGGTGGATCAGGCGCGGAACTCTGCTCGGGGGACATGCTGCTGGAGGCGCTGGTGGCCTGTGCCGGTGTCACGCTCAAGGCCGTTGCCACGGCGCTGGCGATCCC
>JANNFV010000229.1:0-4144 GCA_031380285.1 Hyphomicrobiales bacterium
CATCGAGAAGGGGAAGGCCGTGATTGCGTTGCCCTATGCCAAGCACATCTGCCAGCAGCATGGTTTCCTGCACGCCGGTGTCGTCACCACCATCGTCGACAGCGCCTGCGGCTATGCGGCGGTGACGATGATGCCGGAGAATTCCTCGGTGCTCACGGTGGAGTTCAAGGTGAACCTGATGGCACCCGCCAAGGGAGACCGCTTCATCGCGGTCGGGCGCGTGGTGAAGGCAGGGCGTACGCTGACGGTGACACAGGGCGAGGTCATTGCCTTCGATGGCGAGGTGCAATCCACCGTCGCCATCATCACCGCCACGATGATGCGGCTGGAGGCCAAGCCGGGCGCCGTGGGCTGAACGTCACCGCCCGCGACCCCGCAACGTGAGCTGGTCGCCGCGCACCTCGTAGGAGGACAGCCGCTCCATGAAGGTCATGCCGAGCAGGTTCTCGGTCAGCCTGCCGGGCTGGGCCACCATCGCTTTGACGGCGTCCTCGCGGATGCCGCCGATCTCCAGCGTGCGAAGCGTGACCGGCGCTGCACGCGTCGTGCCGTTGGCGGTGCGCACGGTGATGGAAAAATCCGCATCGTCGAGCTTCAGGCCAAGCGCGGTTGCATCCTCGTGGGTCAGCACCACGCTGGATGCCCCTGTGTCGAACATCATGCGCATCGGACGGCCATTGGCGCTGGCCGTGAAGTGGAACTGTCCGTCGGCGCTGCGCGAGACGCTCACTTCGCCGCCCGCTCCGAACAGCATGACGCCGGGCACCACCGCGCCCACCACGCGGTTGCCGATGGAGGCCAGCTCGAAGCGATAGGCATAGCCCGCGATGATCACCAGGCCGATGGCGAGCCAGGCGAACAGCGCCTTGACGCCTTCGCTCGCCTTGCCGCGGAAATTGCCGATGGCTCCCGCACCCACCACCAGCGCCATCAACACCGCGCCGACAAACGGCATCGTGGTTTCGAGATCGAGGCCCAATGGCTTGTCGGTCCCCGCCAGGGTGGCGATGAGCGCAATGGCGATGGCAAGGGCGATGATCAGGACAGGGAGCATTCAGCGGCCTCTGTGGGGTTCCAGGGATTTCAGCCTGTCGCCGAGTTGTGCGGTAATTGTGCGGCGCTCAGCCTCCGAATAGTGCAACCAGTTACCGATTTCGCCAAGGGTGCGTCCACAGCCGGTGCAGAACTTGCTGTGAGGGTCCATGGCGCAGATCTTCACACAGGGAGATTGGATCGCAGGCATGTCAGAGGCTCACCAGCAGGCCGAGATACACCGCGATTTCGCCGCCTTGCTGGCAGGCCCCCGCGATATCGCCGGTCTGCCCCTTGATCGCCCGCCAGGCCCACGCTGTCATCAGCGCAGCCAGCGCAAGTCCCAGGACGGCACCGACGATCACGCCCTGCACAGCCGCGCCTGCAGTCACCGTCAACGCGATGGCGATGGCGAGCGAAAAAGCGATGAGGCCCGCCAGCAGCAGCAGGGAAGGTCGCCCTGCCGCCGATGACACGCCGTCAGCGCGCACCGGGGGCAGCAGTGTGATCGGCACCAGGCCGATGCAGCGGGAGAGGGGGGCGGCGGCCAGAATGATGGCGGCCGTGATCCAGATTCCGGCCTCATCCACCAGGGCTGCCACGGCGGTGATCCTGAGGATCAACGCCAGCAGCAGCGCCGCGCCGCCATAGGTGCCGATGCGGCTGTCCTTCATGATCTCGAGCCGTCGCTCCACCGTCCAGCCGCCGCCGAGGCCATCGAAGGTGTCGGCCAGACCGTCTTCATGGAACGCGCCTGTCACGAGAACCGCCGTCGCGATGGCGAGCGTCGCCGCGACCAAGGCTGGCAGGCCAAGGGTTGCCGCGATCCACAGCATCAGGGCGGCTGGCAGGCCGATCAGCAGACCCGCGAGTGGCAGCATCCGCGGTGCTGACGTGAAATCGGGAATGGCATGGGGATCGGTTTCAAATGGCAGGCGCGGGATCGGAATGCGGGAATAGAAGCGCAGCATCTGGGCACACTCCCGCAACGCCAGCCGCCAGCCGCCCGGCACGGACGGCTCGACTGCGGCATCAGGTGGCGGGGGCAAGGTCAAGCTGGGTCTTTCAAGCAGGATCGGATGCGTCTAACAGGCTTGCACTTCCATGACGACTGCCTGGTCGCATTTTCCCCCTTGAGGTCTTTCCATCCATGACTGCCACTGGTCTGCCGTTCGATGATATCCGCGCCCTGATCGGCATGATCCGGGGACCGGACGAGGACGCCATTGCCGCCGTCCGGAAGCGGGATGCGACGCTCACCAAACCGGCGGGATCGCTTGGACGGCTGGAAGAGATTGCGGCGTTCATCGCGGGTTGGCAGGGCAAGGCAAAACCAGCGATCACGCGCCCGCTGGTGGCGATCTTTGCCGCCAATCACGGCGTGGTGAAACAGGGTGTTTCGCCCTTTCCCCAGGACGTGACGCGGCAGATGATGGAGAATTTCACGGCGGGCGGGGCTGCGGTGAACCAGATTTGCGCCACCTTCGACATCGGCCTCAAGGTCTTCGATCTCGCCCTTGAGCATCCCACGGACGACATCACGGCAGGTCCGGCGCTGGACGAGAAGGCGGCAGCGGCGACCATCGCCTTTGGCATGGAGGCGACAGCGGGCGGCTCCGATCTGCTCTGCCTGGGAGAGATGGGCATCGGCAACACGACCATCGCGGCGGCGATCTACCATGCGCTCTATGGCGGCAAGGCATCGGACTGGGTGGGGCGTGGCACGGGCATCGACGATGCGGGACTTGTCCGCAAGATCGCTGCGGTCGAAAAGGCGGTTGATCTGCACAGGCCGCATCTGGCTGACCCGCTGGAGGTTCTGCGGCGGCTCGGCGGACGCGAGATTGCCGCGATGGTGGGAGCCATCCTCGCGGCCAGGCTGCAGAATGTGCCGGTGATCCTCGATGGTTATGTGGTGACGGCGGCGGCGGCGATCCTGCACGCCATGGATGCATCAGCACTTGATCATTGCCTTGCCGGGCATGTGTCGGCGGAGGGGGCGCATGCTGCGGTGCTGAAGCGCCTTGGCCTGAAGCCGATCCTCGATCTCGGGATGCGGCTGGGGGAGGGGAGCGGCGCGGCGCTTGCCGTCAGCATCGTGAAAGCTGCAGTTGCCTGCCATACCGACATGGCGACCTTCGAGCAGGCCAAGGTTTCTACGAAGGCTTGAACCGAACGAAGGCTCAGGCGACGTCCCTGGCGACGGCGGCCATGGTTTCCATCACACGGGCAGCAGGAATGATGACAATCACTTCCGTTCCCTCGCGCAGCTTGGAGCGCAGGTGGAACTGGCCGCCATGCAGATCGACCAATCCCTTGACGATGGGCAGACCAAGGCCGGTGCCCTGCTCGGCGGTCTTGATGGCCATGGTGCCGCGTCCGAAGCTCTCGAGCACCGTGGGCAATTCCTCCTCGGGGATACCGGGGCCTGTGTCCTTGATCGCGATGTATTGGCCGCCATTGGCGGTCCAGCCCACCTTGATGGTCACTTCGCCACCTTGAGGGGTGAACTTGATGCCATTGGCCAGCAGGTTGATGATGATCTGGCGGATGGCCCGCTCGTCCGCCCAGATCTTCGGCAGCCCCGGCTCCAGGGCCGTCTTGAGGGTGATCGACTTGGTGCGCGCCCGCAATTCCAGCATGTGGCGGCAATCATCCGCAGTCGCCGAGAGATCGACCGCTTCCTCCTGCAACTCATAACGCCCGGCCTCGATGCGCGAGAGGTCGAGAATTTCGTTGATGATGTTGAGGAGGTGCTCCCCGGAGGAATGGATATCGACGGAATAGTCCTTGTACTGCTCGACAGAGTGCGGCCCGAACAGCTCGCTCTTCATCACTTCGGAAAAGCCCAGGATGGCGTTGAGCGGCGTGCGCAACTCATGGCTCATGGTGGCGAGAAAGCGGGACTTGGCGAGATTGGCCTCCTCGGCGCGGCGGCGGGCTTCGTGTTGCTTGGCGTTGGCCTCTTCCAGCTCGGCGAACAGCTGCTCCTTTTCGGCCCGCACGCCCATGGTCTGCAAGGTCATGTCATGGGCACGCTGGGCCAGCAGCAGGTAGAACACGATGGCACCGATGGACAGACCTGACAGCATCATGCTGCCCGTCTCGGTTG
>JANNFV010000306.1:0-1746 GCA_031380285.1 Hyphomicrobiales bacterium
GTCGCGATTTCGGCCGCCATCGAGGTTGGCCAGCCTCTGGAGCAGGCTGAGGCTCTCAGAGCTCTGCTAACCGCGGCTGACAAAGATGCCGAGCTTCACAATGCAACGCTTTCCTCATTTTTGTCGTCACTGACCCATAAACGACCCACGCACCGGCTCGCGAAGCACTTGCCGCAAGCCGTGCAGGATGAACTCGCGAAGCTGACGGATCCAGTCATCGCGTGCTTGGATGCCGCAGGAGCGAACGCTGCGACCATCGGCGACTTCAAGAAGCAAGCTCCGACAGTCCAACGGTACTCATTCAACAGATTCGTCTTGTGAAGATCGCACTCACACGATGACTCGAGCGACATCAAGTTACGTGCCTTGTATCCCAGTCTGCAAGCCGTAGCGGTGTGGGGTCGGCCAGTTGTCCCGCTGAGGACCTATGTCAATCGGCAGGCAAAAAGTCTCTGACCAATCTCGCTGAGGGTTCAGTTCGCAACTGGCGGCAGGCATCTGATCTGCCTAAGGAGGTTCAGCGTGTCGCACTCAGGATCCTGGTGCGGCGCCTCTGCTGCGATGATCGCATGCACCGATTCTCTCGATCGGTTTTTGGTCAGACCATTTCGCGCTTGGGTTGACCATTGCGTTGCTGCTGGGGTGAGCTGACCATCTGCCACGTGCCCGCGAGGTCATTGACGAAGCCATCGCGCATGCCACGACCGACGGGCGTGAGGATGTTCTGCAGCTCGCCTTGCTGTCTCGCGCCCATATCGACATGATGCTTCCTGGCGCGGATGTGCTGGCAATCCAGCGCGACATAGAATCCGTCATGACCTACGGTCGGGTCATGGGCGCCTCTCGGCTGATCGCCGAAGGGTTGATGCTGCTGGCCGAGGCCTACCGGACGCGCGGCGATACCGAAGCAAGTGCAATCATTCTGAGGCGAGGGCATGAACTGGCGGACCACTGCGAATACACCAACGCCCGCGCCAGCATCTCACGCAGCCTCTCGCTGACCCGCGCGAGGCCTGTATCCGCCCGGGACTGACGCCCGGCGACCGCTCGAGAGGCGGCTCCAGAGAAGGCTCCAGAGATGGCTCCAGAGAAGGCTCACAGCACGATCAGGTCGTAGCATCCCTGGCCCAGCGCCGCATGGCTGCCCGTATTGGCCACCGTGCCAAGCGCGAGGTAGGGCCCAAGCGGCCCGCGGTATGCTCGACCGACGCAAGGGCAAGCACCTTCGTCGAGAGCCAGATCGCGGAGGCGCTCGAAGATGGGCGGGTCGTGCTTGTGGTTGGGGCCCGTCAGGCGGGCAAGACGACGTTGGTCCGCCAGTTCGTGTCCGTTGAGCGGCCCTATCTGTCTCTCGATGACATTGCCACCTGCACCCGTGCCAAATCCGATCCTGTCGCCTTCATCCGAGGCCTTGATCGCGGTGTCATCGACGAAATCCAGCGCGCTCCCGAGTTGATGATGGCCATCAAGCAGAGTGTCGACATCGATACCCGGCCTGGCCGTTTCCTGCTCACTGGATCCGCCAATGTCATGGCTTTGCCGACAGCCGGAGACTCGCTCGCGGGGCGTATCGAGATCGTGAGCCTGCTGCCGCTGGCGCAAGCGGAGATCACGGACGCACCGGGCAGGTTCATTGACCGCGTATTTGCCGGTGAGCCTGCACAGCTGCAAGGGGTGCCGGTCTTCGGCGATCCACTGGTGCAGTCGGTTCTTCGGGGCGGATATCCGGAAGCGCTCAGGCGCACC
>JANNFV010000346.1:0-2690 GCA_031380285.1 Hyphomicrobiales bacterium
GGCGAAGACTGCCAATCGGGCCAATCCCCTTCACCGCGCCACCCCCGCCGGAGCCACCGCCGCCCCTTCAATCCCGTGCCGCCGCAGCCCCTCCGCCACGAAGCCTGACGCCTTCATCTCCTCGACAACCCGCGTGAGATACGCCAGCCCCGCCGCATCGCGCCCTGCCGCCAGTCCCATGGCCTGGTTGATGGTCATGAAACTGCCTGGCAGCATCCGCATGCCGGGATGGCGCTTCATGTCCGCCTCCAGTTGCTGGCGCACATTGGCGGCGACATCGAGGTTCTGGGCGATAAACTGTGGCACCACGGCCTGCGAGGTCGGCGCGTGGACCAGCGTGGCCTGCTTGATCTCGCGCTTGAGGAACAGATCGTAAGCGCTGTTCAGGCCAACGGCGATGCGCACGCCGGGCCTGTCCACCTCATCACGGCTGCGGATGGGGGAGCCCTCGCGCACGGCATAGGCCCCTTCGATATTCACATAGGGTGTCGAGAAGACAACGCCGTCGCCGCGAGCCGGATCGATGGCGAAGAATCCGATATCGGCCTCTCCCTTGCGCATCGTTTCCACCGCCGCACCCGCCGAAGTCACCACCACCGGCTCGAGCACCAGGCCGAGCCTGCGGCCAAGCTCGATCGCCAGATCGACCGAGACACCGGATGGTGGTCCTTGCGGATCGGCGCGTTTCGCCAGCACGGGATTGCCGAGATTGATCACCGCCCGCAGCACACCTTGCGGCGCGAAGGCTTCCGCCAAAGTCTGCTCGTCGCGCGTGGCGCTGACGGGATCGAGCGCGTATTTGCGGATCATGGGGTGGGCGTCCTTCGAGGCCATGAAATCGATCATCAGCTTCGACAGGCCCTGATCGGGCGTGCTGACCGTGGCACCGGCTGAAAACAGCGTGACCTTCTGCACGCCATCGGGCAATGCGCCCACGAATTGCGTCGTCTTGGCGAAGGGCAGCAACTCGCTGATCTGCTGGAAGCCCACGTCAAGCTCGCCCCGCGTCAGCACCGCGCCCACGCGCTCGCTCAGGATGCGCTTCGCCTTGGGCAGCACCTGATCCGCGATGCCCAGCTGCTGGAAGGCGACTGTGGAGAGATACGTGCCGCTCACGGAGGCCGAATAGCCGATGGACTTCGCCTCCAGCATCGCCTTCTTGAACGCGTCAACCGTGCTGATATCCGGCTTGGGAATGCCGAGGCGCACCGACATCGCCATGCGCGAGCTCACGATATCGCGCTCGGTGCCCGCCGTCACAGCGCCCTGCTTGACGAGGCTGTCGAGCGAGTCGCGGCCCAGCAGCACCACATGCGCCGTCTCGCCGCGCTTCAGCCGCTCGGGGATCGAATCTGCCGCGCCGCCCTGTGATGACCCCAGGATGGTCACCAGCGTATGCCCCGTTGCCTTCTCGAACACCGGCACGAGATCGGCAAAGGGTGCGGCCAGGGCACCCGACGTCATGACGCGGATTTCGGCGGCGTGGGCGGACGTGCCGCCGATCATCGCGAAAGAGAGCGCGAAAAGCCCCGCAAGCCTGATGTGCCTGTTCATCGAAACATCTCCCAAACCGCGTTTCGCGCTGCCCTGCTGTATTTGGGATGGCCTTGGCGGAATGGTCAAGGGGTCCGTGGTTCGGGACGGTGTGTGGGCTTTCCTTCCCCCGTGGGGGAAAGAAAGCACACACTGCCTCATGCTGAGGCGCTCCGCTTGGGGCGTCCCGAAGCACGCACGGGGGTTGGCGGAGCGGATGGGAGGCGCCCTGTTCATGCAGTGCGGATCATGTCCCGCCTTTCCAGCTTGGTACCTGTGATCAGCGCTAAAGCGGCTAAGGTTTGCCATTCCAAGCAATCCCCGTAAAAGCAGGAGATGACGGTCGGTCGTTGTCGGGGAGACGAACATGAATGATGTGGCACCAAGGCCGGACATGCCGAGACCTGATCATCTGTTACATGCTGGCGAGACCGCGATCTGGTGGGATCGGCCAAACCTGCTCGCTGACGTCACCATGTCACTCATTCTAGCAGCACTCGCGCTCATCGTCACCGTGATCGCTGTCTTCATGGTCTGGATATCATTCACGTCATCTGGATCAATCGGCGCGAAGGGTGGGGAAATGTTGGTTGTTTCTGTTATTGCCGCTCTGATCGCGCCGTGTCTGTTGTTTTTTGTGCTTTACGATATCGTCCAGAGCTTTCGCACCTACGGAAACACCATCTATCTCCTGACCAACCAACGTCTGATTGTGGCGCACAAGGCCGATGTGAAGGTGATGCCGATTGCGCAAGCCACGCGGTTGAGGAGCGCATCGTTGTTTTGGGGCTATGGATCAGTGAATTTCTTCATTGAGAAAAACGCGGCCCCCACACCGGCTGCAAGCGTTACTGCCGCGGTTGATGCTGGTGGACATCCTCCGGATGTGGTCCCGCCAACCCCCGAGATGGATCGCGTCGAGGGCGGGTTCATATCGATCCGCAACTTCGAAGCGGTCGAAGCCATGATCCGCACCCGGCAGGCGGTGGCGTGATGTGCATGGGGTGAATGTTGCAATGGATGATGGCTTGCATCATGTCGTCCGCATCTTGTCGGATTCCGCCCCAACCCCGCGAGACTTGCGATCCGCCGATAATCTCCGGAGGCACCAGCGGGTGCCCGCTGCACCAATCACATAAAGAAATCTTTATATCCTT
>JANNFV010000465.1:0-2617 GCA_031380285.1 Hyphomicrobiales bacterium
CGTAAGCGGGTTGCGGTGTGGAGGCTGCGCCGACCACTGCGCCACCGGCGGCTCCGACGCCCGCGCCCAGCAATGCGCCTCGACGACCGCCAAGGGCTCCGCCGATCAGCGCTCCCGAGCCGCCGCCGATCAACGCGCCGCCCACCGCGCGTTCCCCCGGCGAGTTGCAGGCCGTGAGACTGGCGGCAATACCGATGATCGCGGCTGCGATTGTGAATGATTTCAGCATGGGTACTCCTGGCTGTTCTGATCCGCCGATATCCGGCACTTGACGTAACGGTTTCAAGCAGCGGTTGTTCCAGCAGAAACATCCATTTGCCAGAATTGCGGCAATTTCCAGAACCATCGACGCCGCGCCTGTTCCGGTCAGATCGGTCGATATGCCCCACGCCCCGACGCCAGTGCATCGTCCAGCAATTCCAGCCGGTCCTGCCCCCAGAAGACCTCGCCATCCAGCACATATCCCGGCGCGCCGAACACGTCTGCCGCGATGGCATCCTGGCCGTTCTGGGCCAAGGTGGCTGCAACGGGTTCCGATCTGGCCTGCGCCAGAACAGAAGCGGCAGGAAGACCAATGCCGTCGATGAGCGCCGCGATCACGGCTTCATCGTTGAGATTGGCATCATGTGCCCACACACCCGCCAGGGCTTTGCCGGTCAGCTCGGCGGGATCATGCCCGAGACTCGCTACTGCGATGATCACGGCGTTGATCAGCGTGGCATCCAGTGGAAAATGGGCGGGCTGGAGCGTCAGCGGCAGATCGCGCTTCTCACGCCAGCGCTGCATTTCCAGCCAGCGATAGCGCTGGCGCACCACAGGACGCTTCGCCAGCGGCAGGCTGCCCGTGGCCTCGAAAACCTCGAGGATGGGCATCGGCTTGTAGCGGATGGTCGCGCCATGCTTCGCAGCGATGCGCCGGAACAGGTCATGGCCAAGATAGGTCCAAGGCGACGCGACGGTGAAATAGTAGTCGATGATGCGGGACATGGGGGGAGATTATGCCGCGCGGTTCCGAAATGCAAAAGGGCGACCCGAAGGCCGCCCCCTGCATGTCTGGATGATTGGCTGGACGATCAGAAATCCATGCCGCCCATGCCACCGCCGCCGCCGCCGCCCATGGACGGACCTGCGTCCTTCTTGGGAGCATCGGCAATCATGGCTTCCGTCGTGATCAGCAGGCCGGCAACCGAAGCCGCGTCCTGGATCGCAGTGCGGACAACCTTGGTCGGGTCGATGATGCCCATCTTCATCATGTCGCCGTACTCGCCGGTCTGCGCATTGTAGCCATAGGCATACGACGCGTTCTCGAGGAGCTTGCCGACGATCACCGGAGCATCATCACCGGCGTTCTCGATGATCTGCTTGGCCGGGGTCGTGAGCGCCTTGCGGACGATCTCGATGCCGGTCTTCTGGTCTTCGTTGGCAGTCTTCAGCTTGGCAACCGAAGCGATGGCCCGCAGAAGAGCCACGCCGCCGCCTGGCAGCACGCCTTCTTCCACGGCAGCGCGTGTCGCCTGGAGCGCGTCATCCACGCGGTCCTTCTTTTCCTTGACTTCGATTTCCGTCGCGCCGCCGACGCGGATGACGGCAACGCCGCCAGCCAGCTTCGCCAGACGCTCCTGGAGCTTCTCGCGGTCGTAGTCCGAGGTGGTTTCCTCGATCTGCGCCTTGATCTGGGCCACACGGCCCTCGATGTCCTTCTTCTTGCCGGCACCCGAAATGATCGTGGTGTTCTCCTTCTCGATCCGCACGCGCTTGGCGCGGCCGAGATCCTTGATCGTGATGTTCTCGAGCTTGATGCCGAGATCTTCCGCGATCATGGTGCCGCCGGTCAGGATCGCCAGGTCTTCCAGCATCGCCTTGCGACGATCACCGAAGCCAGGTGCCTTGACGGCAGCGATCTTGAGGCCGCCGCGCAGCTTGTTGACCACGAGGGTCGCGAGCGCTTCGCCTTCGACGTCTTCCGCGATGATCAGCAGCGGCTTGCCGGACTGAACAACGGTCTCGAGGATCGGCAGCATGGGCTGCAGCGACGAGAGCTTCTTCTCGTGGATGAGGACATACACATCCTCGAGTTCGGCAATCATCTTCTCGGCATTGGTGATGAAGTAGGGCGAGAGATAGCCGCGATCGAACTGCATGCCTTCGACGACATCGAGTTCGGTGTCGGCGGTCTTGGCTTCCTCGACCGTGATGACGCCCTCGTTGCCAACCTTCTGCATCGCATCCGAGATCATCTTGCCGACGGTGGTGTCGCCGTTGGCGGAGATGGTGCCGACCTGCGCCACTTCGGCGTTGGACGTGACCTTCTTGGAGTTCTTCTGCAGGTCAGCGACGATCGCCGTGACGGCGAGATCGATGCCACGCTTGAGATCCATCGGGTTCATGCCAGCGGCCACGGCCTTGGCACCTTCACGCACGATGGACTGGGCGAGAACGGTGGCGGTCGTCGTGCCGTCGCCGGCATGGTCGTTCTGACGGGAGGCCACTTCACGCACCATCTGTGCGCCCATGTTCTCGAATTTGTCGGCGAGCTCGATCTCCTTGGCGACGGTGACGCCGTCCTTGGTGATGCGGGGCGAGCCGAACGACTTCTCGATGACGACATTGCGGCCCT
>JANNFV010000345.1:0-3052 GCA_031380285.1 Hyphomicrobiales bacterium
GGGCAAAAAGCGCGAGGTCATCGAGGAATCCGCCGATGTGATGTACCAGCTCTGCGTGCTGTGGGCGGAATGCGGCATCGCGCCTGACGACATCCGTGCCGAGATGGACCGGCGCGAACAGCTCTATGGCATCGCGGAAAAGCTGCCGAAGCAGATGAAGATGGTCATGGCGCAGTAGGCGCTGAACCGGCGTTGTGCGTGCTTCGAGACGCGCCTATGGCGCTCCTCAGCATGAGGGGCGTTGCAAGGTGCAAGTCTCAGCATTCCTCATCCTGAGGAGGCGCGTTTGTGCCGTCTCGAAGGACGCACCACGCCTCCGCAACTCACCCCAGCTTCACCGCACCCGCCGCCTTCTCCGCGAAACGCCCGACAAACGTGTCCTCGATCTTGACGCTGGCGCTCGCCATTTCGCTGTCCAGCGTCTTCAGCATGTCCATCACGCTCTTCATGCCATCCAGTGACGAGATACCGGTGCGGGAATAAGCCTCGCGTGTCTTGCCGAACGCCGCCTCGTAAAGCGGGCGATCCCCCAGATGGAACTCCGGCGGCACCGCATCCGCGACCTGGGCAGGCGTCGCCGCTGCGATCCACAGCAGCGCCTTGTAATGCGCGTTGACGATGGCCTGGACCGTGTTGGGGTTGGCCGCGATGAAATCATTCTTGAGATAGACGCAGGCTGCTGGATTGGATCCGCCGAACAAGGCGCGCGTGCCCGCCTCGGTGCGCGTATCGATCAGCGTGACGATGTCGCCATCGGCTTCCAGCTTGGAAATCACCGGATCGAGATGGCTGATCACGTCGATCTCGCCCTTCTTCATCGCGGCCACACCGGAGGCACCGCCACCGATGCCGATGAAGGCTGCGTCCGTCGGCTTCAGGCCAGCCTTCAGCATGGCATGCTGCGCCGTGATGAAGGTGGAGGAACCGGGCGCTGTCACGCCGATCTTCAATCCCTTGAAGTCCGCCGCAGACTTGATCTTGCCCGCCAGATCCTTGCGCACGCCAATGATGATCGACGGGAAGCGCAGCAGCTCGATGACAGCGCGAATATCCTGCCCCTTGGCCTGCATCCTGAGCGTGTGCTCGTAAGCGCCGGTGACCACATCGACCGAGCCGCCGACCAGCGCCTGCAGTGAGCGCGCGCCGCCAGCAAAATCATTGATCGCCACCTCAAGGCCGAATTCCTTGAAGTAGCCCTGCCGCTCGGCAATCGTGAGCGGGAGATAATACAGCAGGTTCTTGCCACCCACGCCCAGCGTGATCTTGGCCTTCTCAGGCGCTTGCGCCATGGCGCGGGGAGCGAAGGCAAGCGCGGCTGCGCTGGCGGTGAATGTGCGACGGGTGATGGTCATCGGTGGTTCCTCCCTGTTGTTCTTTTCCTTCTCCCTTGGGAGAAGGTGATCGGCGGAGTCGATCGGATGAGGGAGAACCGCCGACATCAGTGATTCTCCCTCATCCGTCATGCGTCCCGCATGACACCTTCCCCCAGGGGGGAAGGACCGTTTCTCACGTCCTCGTCTCGCCCGGCTTCCACACGAGCAGGCGATTTTCCACCAGCGTCACGATGCTGTCGATGATGATGACGAACACCATCAGGATCGCCATGCCCGCGAACACGCCGGTGACATCGAACACGCCCTCAGCCTGATGGATGAGATAGCCCAGGCCGGCAGCCGAACCAAGATACTCGCCCACCACTGCCCCCACCAGCGCAAACCCGACGGAGGTGTGCAGCGACGAGAACACCCAGGCCAGGGCCGACGGCCAATAGACATGGCGCAACAGCTGCCGCTCGTTCATGCCCAGCATCTTGGCATTGGACAGCACGTTCTGGTTCACGTCGCGCACGCCCTGATAGACGTTGAAGAACACGATGAAGAACACCAGCGTCACGCCCAGCGCCACTTTCGACGCGATGCCCAGGCCGAACCACAGCGCGAAGATCGGCGCCAGCACCACGCGCGGCAAGGCGTTGATCGCCTTGACGTAGGGATCGAACACGGCGGCGACCAGCGGCTTGCGGGCGAACCAGAAGCCGATGACGATGCCGCCACCAGCTCCAATGACAAAGGCCAGGATGGTCTCGGTCAGCGTGATGCCGAGGTGATACCAGACCTCGCCGCCCACCACCATTTTCCACACCCGCGCGCCCACATCCCACGGCGTCGAGAAGAAGAACTTGGCCGTCTTCACGTCACCAAACACGGGGTATGCCGTGGCCACATGCCAGAGCGCAATGAAAGCGGCGGCGACAAGCAACTGCAGCGCGAGAAGGATGGGGCGGGACACGGATGTCATGTGTGTTTGCCCTCATCCGCTTCGCTTCGCTCAGCACCTTCTCCCGCAAGCGGGAGAAGGCAGAACCTGCGCCACTTCCTTCTCCCGCTTGCGGGAGAAGGTGGTCCGAAGGACCGGATGAGGGCAACGCACACGTTCACGCGACCTCCTCGAAGGCATAGGTCTTGCGGACCTCGTCGCGCAGCGCCGCCCAGATCAGGGCGTGCAGCCGATGGAAGCGCGGATCGGCCTTCACCTCGGCAATGTCCCGCGGTCTTTCGATATCGATGGTGAAATCGCCGATGATCCGCGCGGCAGGACCAGCCGACATGATCACCACGCGGTCTGCCAGCGCAATCGCCTCATCCAGATCGTGGGTCACGAACAGCACCGCCTTGCGGTCGGCCTGCCACAGGCCCAGCAGCAATTCGCCCATGATCAGCCGGGTCTGCGCATCGAGCGGACCGAAGGGCTCGTCCATCAGCAGGATGCGCGGCTCGCGCACCAGCACCTGCGCCAAGGCCACCCGCTTGCGCTGCCCGCCCGAGAGCTGATGCGGATAGCGCTGCGTGAATGTCCTGAGCCCAACCCGCGCCAGCATCGCATCGGCGCGCATCAGCGCCTCGGCCCGGGCGACGCCTGCCACCTCCAGGCCGATCGCGACATTATCCCGTGCCGTTTTCCACGGCATCAAGGCGTCCTGCTGGAAGAGATATCCGGCCTGGGCATTGAGACCGCCAAGGGGTTGCCCAAAAATGCTGACCGTCCCGCCGGA
>JANNFV010000557.1:0-2259 GCA_031380285.1 Hyphomicrobiales bacterium
GCACGAGATAGACCATCGGCAGCGCCTGCATCATTTCGTCCCGCTGGCTGCGCCCCGTCGTGCACCCCAGCGCCAGTCTCGGATTTCCGGCATATCGTCGCCGTAGCGCTCGATGTAACGATTATGGTCGATGAGTTTGTCTCGGATTACCCGCGTGAGGACTGCAGCGCGCGGCTCGAGGCATTTCACGCGGTCAATCACGGCTGCCACCAGATGGAAGCGGTCGATGCGGTTGAGCACCGCCATGTCGAAGGGTGTCGTCGTGGTGCCCTCTTCGTTGTAGCCACGAACATGTAGATTGGCGTGGTTTGTGCGGCGGTACGTGAACCGGTGAATGAGCGAGGGATAGCCGCGCGATTCCCTCCTGGGAATCCCCTCCAGCCTTAACCCTGCGCTTTCCCTCCCATCTGTGGCACTACTGACTCACTTGTTTATGGATGGGCCCTGACAACCACGCAACCGCCGGCGCCAAGAGCAGCCATTTAAAATCCGAGTCGAGCACGAAGTGGGTCCAGCTCATTGTCGCCACCGTGAGCAGGCCCGCACAGCCAAGCGCGATGCCTACTCCCGGGAGGTATTGCGGAATCGCACGCACACTCACAAAGATCATCAAGACTCCACACCCCGCCATAAATCCGCCTGTCACGGTGAACATGTTTCGTAGCCACGACGCCAGGCGAGGCAAGAGCATCTCAACTTGAATCGCGCTCGTTCCCAAATAACGAAAATCCTCTGGCAGCAGCGGCGGACGTGCGAGCATGAAATATCCGCCCAGGCCAATCAGCCAGACGCCGCATGCAACAAAAATCCATTTTGGGACAGGATGCGGCGCGCGTTTCATGAGGCTGCTACGCCAGCGATCGCCGCCACGGCATCGGTGGCCATGCGCCGAGTGCACCATGCTGCATAGGTCCGACCAAAGAGCAGCGCGAGCGCATGGGCGAAGCCGCGTGGCGGAAGCCGATAGTCGATGAACACGACCAGGCGTGAGCGATCCCCGTGTGGAGCGATGGTGAAGCCCATGCGATAGGAGCCGATCACCAGCAGTCGCGGCTCGCCGCGGGTTTCCCAGGTCTTGCGCAATGGCGGAACTCGTTCGGTGATCACTTCCTCGACCACCAAGTTCATGCCGAGTACGCGTCCAATGACGCGGATCACTGAGCCGACGGCCTGGCCCTGCAGCGCGTCCGTCTCGACGCGCATGGTGGCGCCGGCCATCATTAACGACGGCTTCGCCATATGCGCCGCGAGCCGGCGGTGGTCGTCCAAAAGCGCAAACAGGCAGCGCGCGTCGGCGCCGACATCAACCTCGCTGTGGTGATGAAGCGGGTAGCGATCACCGGTCATGCGCGTTCCTTCCGGCGCGCCGCAGCCGGAGGCAGACCGGGCTGGCGACATCGTGACCAGCGACAAACCGCTCCCCGGTTGGCGCATGCGCCAGCACCTTCGTGGTTTCGCAACCGGCGGCCCTCAGGCAAGTATTCGGTCGACGCCGATGATGGCTCCACTAAAGTCCGACGTTGAGGATGGCGTCCGCGTGCGCGTCGGTCGTGGGGTTCAGGCAGTTCTCCGACATCACCAGAAAGCGCGACAAGGCAATCCAAAATCACTTGAACGCCTTGATCAACGCCTGGAACTGCGTTCGAAGCGATTTGTCGTGCGGCGTGATGGGCGGGACCTTGCGGTCGATACCAAGCAACTCATAGACGGCGATCTGCGCCGCTCTCACCGAGTATTCCACCGTGAAGACGACATCATCCGGAATTTCGACGAACTGACTGATGAATGCGAAATTTCTAGAGCCGCGCGGCACCGGCAGCGGTCGATCGCTGCGCATGCGCGGCATGAACATGCTGGTGATGTAAGGCATTCTGCAAGGAATGCAGTTGGCCGATTCAACGGTCTCCAGATCAAATCGCAGGTGACCGCAGAGTTCCCGCAGGATTTCCGCGCCATTGCACTCGGCCATCGGCTGTGGAACAAAATTGCCGACCCGGTCCGGAAATAGCGCGTATCCCCAGAACACCTGCACGTCGGCCGGCTGGTTCAGGAAGTGAGGTTGATGAGCCAGCACGATGGACATCAGCCAATTCGAGTCTTTGAACGTCACCAGTCCACCGGTGCCAGGCTGGTTGCCGCTGAATTGGATCATCTTGTCGAAGAATGCGGGGTTCTTCAGCGTGACGGTAAACGACTCCCAGCACGATTGCGCGATGCTGCTATTAAAGGCTGCTGGATTGCCAAACTCCGGTCGGCCCT
>JANNFV010000585.1:0-6031 GCA_031380285.1 Hyphomicrobiales bacterium
CCAGAGGCGCTGCACGATGAAGTTCCGGTCGATCGCCATCGACAGCGCACGGCGCACCTTGGGATTGTCGAGGGGCTTCACACGATGATTGAGCTCGATCCACGAGAGCGGGCCGAAATACTCCCATCCGCCCAGATTGACCTCGAGGTTCGGCTCGGCCTTGAAGCGCGGCACATCGAAGGCCTCGATATCGTTGAAGGCCGTGAGTTGTACCTGCCCGGTCTGCAAGGTGACGCCGCGCAGATTCGAATCCGGAATGACGCGGTAGATGAGCTCTTCGAGCTTGGGCTGGCCCGCAACCCAGTATTTGTCGTTCTTGACGAGCTTGATGAAGTTGCCGCGCTGCCACTCGCCCAATTTGAACGGCCCCGTGCCGATCGGGGCCTGGTTGGCAGGGTTGTTGCGCATCGCAGCCGCATCGCCGCCATCATAGATATGCTTGGCCATGATGGCGCAGGTCGTGGCGTCGAACATCAGGAGGAAAGGCTCGAACGGTGCCTTCAGCTTGATCTCGACGGTGTTGGCATCCTTGGCAAGGCACGTCTCGATGCGCTGGAAGATGGCGCGGGAGCGCGGCGACAGCTCCATGTGGAATTTCATGATGGAGAAAACCACATCCTCCGCCGAAAACGGCTTGCCGTCATGCCAGGTGACGCCGGTCTGCAGGTTGAAGGTATAGGTCACGTTATCGGCAGCGAGCGACCAGCTTTTCGCCAGGCCCGGCTGCGGCTCGACCTTCTGGTTATAGGTCAGCAGCCCTTCGAACACCTTGCAACCCACGATCAGCGTCGGCCCCTGGTTGTTGACGCCCGGCACGATGATCGGCGGCTCCGGCGTGATCAGGGTGGTCAGCGTGCCCGTGCGGCGTGCCTGCGCCCATGCGGCACGCGTCATCATGCCGAAGGGTGTCGCGATCAAGGCGGCCGCGAGGCCTTTGGTGACCGAACGGCGGCTCGTGGTCATGGATGTCATCGTTGCTCTCCCCTGCAAATTCCAGAATTGCAGTAGAACGGCACTTTGCGGCGGACGCAAGCACTGCAATGGTTCTGCCCATGACGATTCCCGAAAAGCCCTTCGACATCATCATCGTTGGCGGTGGTTCCGCGGGCTGCGTGCTGGCGGCTCGCCTGACAGAGGATGCGCATCGCGAGGTGCTTCTGATCGAGGCTGGCCGCGACCTGACAGCAAGCACTGCCCCTGCCGAAGTCCTCTCGCCCTACCCCGGCTTTGCCTATTTCCATCCAGGCCTCAAGCACGCCGATCTGACTGCGCAGTTTTCAGCCGGACGCGGCAATGCGACGTCAGGCCGTTCGCGCAGCCCCTACAGCCAGGGCAAGGTGCTGGGTGGCGGCTCGGCGATCAACGGCATCGGCGCGAACCGGGGATCACCGGCGGATTATGACGAATGGGAAGCCATGGGGACCGAGGGATGGCGCTGGGATACCGTGCTGCCCTACTTCCGCAAGCTGGAGCATGATCTCGAATTTTCCGATGACATGCACGGCAACGATGGTCCGCTGCCGATCCAGCGGGTGCCGCAGGGCTGGCGCTCCGGCTTCGTTCGGGCTGGCGTTCAGGCACTCGAAAAGCGCGGGATCGCCGAACATCCCGATCAGAATGGCACGTGGCTCGACGGCGTCTTCGCGCAGAAGGTCAATCTCGACGAGCAGATGCACCGCGTGCCGACATCCTTGGGCTGGCTGACGCCAGAGGTGCGACGGCGGTCCAACCTCACGATCATCACAGATGTCTCGGTGGCGCGACTGATCACGGAAGGACGCCGCGTCACAGGGGTCTCGCTCGACCTGGGGCTCCAGATGATGCCGGTCAAGGCACGGGAGGTCATCGTCGCGGCAGGTGCGCTGCACACTCCAACCTTGCTGATGCGCAGCGGCCTTGGACCCGCGCCGCATCTTCAGGAGCGGGGTATCACGCCGGTGGCTCATCTTCCTGGCGTTGGGCGCAACCTGATGGAACATCCCTATGCGGGCATCGCCTTTCACTTGCCGCGCCGGTCGCGGATGCTCTCGGACGATCACCACCATATCCCCGTGGTCTGGCGCTTTTCATCCGGCATGGAGGGGTGCCCTGCGGGCGACATGCATCTCGGCCTGATGGGGCGCAGCGCCTGGCACGGCATAGGACAACGCATGGGGGCGCTCGCGTTCTGGGTGAACAAGAGCTACAGCCGCGGCTTCGTCGAACTCGACCGCGATGTCGATGCCCCGCCTGTGGTCGAGATGCAGTTGCTCTCGGATGAGCGGGACCGGCAGCGGCTGAAGGACGCGTTTCATCTGGCGGCAGGATTGGCTGCCGAGATCACGGCCTCCGGTGCCGCCGGCCCTGGCCAGCCCGCCCGCATGTCGGACCGGGCGCGCCAATATGGTGCTCGAACGCTGCGCAACCGCATTCTCACGGGGCTGGCCTCGGCAGCCGTCGATCTGAGTGGACCATTTGCGGCACAGGTCCTGAACCGCCTGACCGCCGAGGGGCCGACGGTGGCGGACCTCCTGGCGGATGGGCGGGCGCTTGATGACTATCTTGACCAATCCGTCATTGGCGTCTGGCATGCATCCGGGACGTGCCGGATGGGTGCGGCAGGCGACATGATGGCCGTGACGGACCATCGCGGCCTCGTGCGCGGCGTGGATGGCCTGCGAATTTGCGATGCATCGCTTTTTCCGACCATCCCCTGCGCCAACCTCAACGTGCCTGTGATCATGGTGGCGGAGCGCATGGCTGCGCTGATGCGCAGTGATCCGCCACAGAGATGACCACCAGGACGGGATTGAGTTAAGGTAAAGGCCGTTTTGTGGATGCCAAGGCACCAAATCGCAGGCATGATGCTGCCATTGTAGAGCATGATTTACGCGTGGGGTGAATTTCGGTGAACCAGAATGCGGCAAGTTCATTTCTGAAGGATTCCGTCGCCACGACGCGCGCCGAGGAATCGCGCGGACTTGTGCTCGAACGCGATCTGATACTCTCCGGTTCACGCATTGAAATGCTGGCCTTGACCTTGCGGTCGTCACCGCTCGCCGCAGTCCATTTCCTGCTGGGCCGTGTGGCCGAAACCAGCGCCTTGCCGTTCAACCCCGATGCGCTGCGCTATGACCACGCACGGGTCAGCGCCCTGCGTGAGCGGCTCGCCCTGGGGCAGTCCATCGAGATCGGCAGTGCGCTTCCCGCGGGCTGGAAGGACGACATCCTGCGCCATCTCGGGCTTTTGCCGGGCAAAACAGCGCCCGTGGCGGCGCAACCGCGGCCTGTTTCACCATCACCCCAAGGCGGCGTCCTGGCCTATCTCAAGGCCATGCGCTTGCAGCAATGGTCGAAGAACGTGCTGGTCTTCGTTCCCGTCGTGATGTCGCACCAGTTCCTCGAAGCGCAACCCATGCTCCATGCCCTGCTGGCTTTCCTGTGCTTCGGCCTGGTGGCGTCCTCGATCTATCTGCTGAACGACATCATGGACCTGCGTCAGGACCGCAGGCATCCTACGAAGCATCTCAGGCCCTTTGCCAGCGGGGCCATCCCTGTCGCGCATGGCTTGATGATGTTCCCGGTTCTGGTGGGGCTGGCGCTCTATCTTGCCAGCCTGCTGCCACCGATGTTCGCGGTGACGATGGCCGTCTATTTCACCTTGAACCTGGGCTATACCTTCTATCTCAAGCGCAAATTGCTGGTCGATGTGCTGGCGCTTTCAGGCTGCTACACGCTGCGGATTCTCGCAGGCAATGCTGCCGGGCCCATTGAGCTCTCGAACTGGCTTCTGGCTTTCTCGATGTTCCTGTTCCTCAGTCTGGCCCTGGTGAAGCGCTATGTCGAACTCGATACGGTCGAAACGGAACATCCTGACGAGAAGCGGGTGATGGGCCGTGGCTACCGCCGGGGCGATCTCGACATGCTGTCGCAGCTGGGCGTCGCCAGCGGTTTTGCCGCCGTCATCGTTCTGGCGCTCTTCGTGGAAGGTGCGGGAAAATCCGGCCTCTACAAGCACCGCGAACTGATCTGGCTGGTGTGCCCGATCGTGCTTTACGTGATCGGTCGCATTTGGGTGCTGGCGAAGCGCCGGGAACTGCCGGATGATCCTATCTACTTCATCATCAAGGACTGGCGCAGCCATCTGATGGGGGCCATCGTCGCATTCGTCTTCTTTCTGGCGGCCTGACCGTGACTGCACAAGCCGAAGCCTTTCAATCCTGGGGTGGCTTGAGCGCGGGAGCCATGCCGGTCCTGCGCCCGCTCACGCGTGATGCGCTGGTGTTGCCACAAGGGCCCTGGCTCGCGTTCGGCAACGGACGCAGTTACGGCGACAGCTGCCTGCCCGCAGAAGGGACGCTGATCGACATGCGGGGTCTGAATGGCCTGCTCGACTTCGATGCGGCCACAGGCGTGGTCCAGGCCGAAGCGGGACTGCTGCTTTCCGACCTGCTGCCCCACATCATTCCGCATGGCTGGTTTCCAGCGGTCGTGCCGGGCACCCGCTTCATCACGCTGGGGGGAGCCATCGCCAACGACATCCACGGCAAGAACCACCATGGCATGGGAACCTTTGGGGAGCATGTGCTGTCGATCGAACTGCTGCGCTCCGATGGCAGCCATCTGATCTGCTCGCGCAACGACAATGCAGCACTGTTCCACGCCACCATTGGCGGCATGGGACTCACCGGACTGATCCTTTCGGCCACGCTCCAGCTCATGCGCACGCCATCGCCCAACGTGATGCAGGAAACGCTGGCGCTGGGCAGTCTGGCCGATTTCTTCCGGCTCGCGCCGCAGTCCGATGCCAGCCATGCGTATTCCGTGGCGTGGATCGACAGTCTGGCAACGGGATCACGGCTTGGCAGGGGTGTGCTCTTGCGCGCTAACCATATGGAGAGCGGCCATGTGCCACGGCATCGGCGGAAGCCGCTGCTGTCCGTTCCGTTCACGCCTCCGCTGCCGCTGATCAACCGCTGGAGCCTGGGAGCGTTCAACCGGCTCTATCGCCATCGCGCCTTGTCCCGCACGGGCAGCACGGCGGTGGATTTCACGTCCTTCTTCTTCCCGCTCGATGCTGTCGGCCGCTGGAACCGGCTTTATGGTCCGGGCGGCCTGCGCCAGCACCAGAGCGTCGTTCCGCTGGTAGCAGCAGAACGGACTTTCGCGGCGATGCTGGAAGAAACCCACCGGGCGCGGCAGGGATCGTTCCTGACGGTGCTCAAGCTGTTCGCCGACAGGCCTGCGGCGGGCCTGATGTCATTCCCCATGGCGGGCGCCACATTGACACTGGACTTTCCCTATCTTGGTGCGCGCACCGATGCCCTGCTTGACAGGCTGGATGCACTCACAATCGATGCCGGTGGACGGGTGAACCCCTACAAGGACGCGCATATGAGCCCGGAAATCTTCGCCGCGTCTTTCCCCGCGATGCAGGCGTTTCGCCACCATATGGATCCGATGGCACGCTCCCGTTTTGCCGATCGGGTCGGTCTTGTCGCGGAGCGACTGGATCAAGTCGCAGTCCAGCCCAGGAAGTCGGCGGCATGAGATTCCTGCGTCATCCGTTCTCACCATTGGTCTTGCTTGCGGCGGCGGTCCTCGTGCTGCTTGTGCTACCTCTGCGCCTGGCCATCGGCCCCAACTACTGGGATCTCTATACCTATGTCGATACGGCCTACCGGATCAGCCAGGGACAGTTGCCGCATGTCGATTTCTTCGTGCCTGTGGGATCTCTGGGCTATGCGCTCTACATCCTGGTCGCCAAGGTGTTTCCGGCGGCACACACGCTGCTGGCTGTGCATTACGCCATCCTGATCATCGCGTTGCCGCTGATGGCGGTGATCGTTCTGGAGGCTCGGAAGCGCTCCCGCGCCGAAGCGCTGGCCTTGTCGATACCGTTTGCGATCTTCGCGCTTGTTCCGATCAACGGGGTGGAGCTCTATCCTTCGCCTGGGTTCGACGGATACGGCAACTACAACCGCCATGTGGCACTGCTGCTCTATGTGCTGGCCGCCAATCTGTTGTTCGTCGAGAACAGGACGAAGGCGTC
>JANNFV010000619.1:0-7202 GCA_031380285.1 Hyphomicrobiales bacterium
CACGCCGCCATGGCCAACGCCTACGAGGCAGGTGCCGCCAATCTCCCCTTCGCCATGCTGCGCGGCTATATCGGCGCAGACCTGCCGAAGGTGAATCCCGCGATCCGTTCGGTTACCTGCCCCTATACTGGCGAAGTGCTGGCGACGGTTCCGGCGATCCGGCCCGATGTGGCGATCATCCATGCGCTGCGGGCCGACCGGAAGGGCAATGTGCTGCTCGAAGGCATCACCGGCGTCCAGAAGGAAGCCGTGCTGGCGGCGCAGCGCTCGATCATCACAGTCGAGGAGATCGTCGAGGATTTCGGTCCCCGCAGCCCCAACGCCGTGATCCTGCCGCACTGGACAGTGGGCGCCGTCGTCGCGATTCCAGGCGGAGCACACCCGTCCTATGCGCAGGGTTATTACAAGCGCGACAATGCCTTCTACATCGCCTGGGACGCGATCGCGCGGGAGCGCGACAGCTTCCTGGCGTGGATGGAAACGCATGTGATGCAGGCCGGGCCGGAGGCTTTCGCTGCCCGACCGCCGAAGGTTGCGTGAGGAGACAGGCCCCATGACCATGCACATGTCTCCCCTTTCCGCTGTGACGCCGACCGAGATGATGACAATTGTCGCTGCACGGGCGCTCAAGTCGTCCGATGTCTGTTTCGTCGGCATCGGCGCGCCCTCCGCCGCCTGCAACCTGGCGCGGCTCACCCATGCGCCTGATATCACGCTGATCTACGAGAGCGGCACCATCGGCACAGAGCCGGATGTCCTGCCGCTGTCCATCGGCGATGGCGACCTGTGCGACACGGCACTCACCACAGTGCCCGTGCCGGAAATGTTCCGCTACTGGCTGCAAGGCGGTCGCATCACCATCGGCTTTCTGGGGGGTGCGCAGATCGACCGCTTCGCCAACCTCAACACCACGGTCGTCGGCAGCTACGACGAACCGAAAGTGCGGTTGCCCGGTGGTGGCGGTGCGCCCGAGATTGCCTCCAACTGTGGCGAGGTGTTCATCACCATGGCGATGGGCAACCGCGCCTTTGTGGAAAAACTGCCCTTCATCACCTCCATGGGCCACGGCGAAGGGGGTGACCATCGCGCCCGCCTTGGCCTGCGGACCAAGGGACCGACGCGCCTGATCACTGACTTGTGCGTGTTTACGCCCGATCCCGTCACCAAGGAGATGACGGTGGTCTCCCTGCATCCTGGCGTGACACGCGAGCAGGTGCAGGAGAATTGCGGCTGGCCGATCAGGTTCGCGGCTGATGTTGTCGAGACGCCTGCGGCCACGGAAGAAGAACTTGCGGTGCTGCGAGCGCTTCACGCGCGGACGAAAAAAGCACATGGTGTTGCGTCATGAGCGACGTTTTCATCTGCGATTACATCCGCACGCCCATCGGCCGTTTCGGTGGTGCCTTGGCCAAGGTCCGGGCGGATGATCTGGCCGCCGTGCCGCTGAAGGCGCTGTTGGCCCGCTACCCCGGCATCGCGCCCCATATCGACGAGGTCATGTTCGGCTGCGCCAACCAGGCAGGCGAGGACAACCGCAACGTCGCCCGCATGGCGAGCCTGCTGGCGGGATTGCCCGAAACCGTGCCGGGCGTGACCCTGAACCGTCTCTGCGCCTCCGGCCTGGATGCGGTTGGCGCTGCGGCGCGTGCCATCAAGGCGGGCGAGATCGATCTCGCCATCGCGGGCGGCGTCGAGAGCATGACGCGCGCCCCCCTCGTCATGGGCAAGGCTGCCGAGGCCTGGCAGCGTTCGGCCGACATTCACGACACCACCATCGGCTGGCGCTTCATCAATCCGCTGATGAAGCAGCAATATGGCGTCGATTCCATGCCCGAGACAGGCGAGAATGTTGCCGATGAGTTCCAGATTTCGCGCGAGGCACAGGATGCCTTCGCCTGGCGCTCGCAGCAACGGGCGGCACGGGCGCAGGCCGATGGCTATTTTGCAGGCGAGATCACACCCGTGACCATCGCGGGCAAGACGCCGGTGGTGGTTGATCGCGATGAGCACCCCCGCGCCGACACCACGATGGAGTCTCTGGCAAAGCTCAAGAACTTCGTGCGCAATCCCGGCACGGTGACGGCGGGCAATGCGTCTGGCGTCAACGACGGTGCAGCGGCGCTGATCCTGGCCTCTGCCGCAGCCGCGCAAAAGTATCATTTGACACCGATGGCGCGGGTGCTCGGACTGGCCTCCGCCGGCGTGCCACCGCGCATCATGGGCATCGGCCCGGTGCCTGCCGTGCAGAAGCTGCTGGAGCGCACGGGCCTGAAACTCTCGCAGATCGACGCGATCGAGCTCAACGAGGCCTTCGCCAGCCAGGGCATTGCCTCGCTGCGGCAACTGGGCCTTGCCGAAGATGCTGATTTCGTCAACGCCAATGGCGGCGCCATCGCGCTGGGCCATCCGCTGGGCATGTCTGGTGCCCGCATCGCCGGTACGCTGGCGCGGCAGCTCCAGCGCAGCGACGGTCGGTATGGAATTGCCACGATGTGCGTGGGTGTCGGGCAGGGTGTCGCACTTGCGATAGAGAGGGTGAAATGACCAGAAGCTTTCCGCTGAAGAGCACCGAGGTGCATCCTTCCTCGCTGACCACGGTCTACCGCAGCAGCCTGCGCCGGGCCCCCAGCCAGCCGCTGGTGCTGATTCCGCCGACGATGACCGAGACAACCGGTCCGGTGTTCGGCCATAACTCGGTGCGTGCCGATGAAGCCGACCTGACCAAGCAACACAAGGGCGAGCCGCTGGGCGAGCGCGTCATCGTCGCAGGGCGCGTGATGGACGAGGATGGCCGCCCCGTGCCCAACACCCTGATCGAGATCTGGCAGGCCAACGCTGCCGGGCGCTATGTGCATGTCAACGACCAGCATCCGGCACCCCTCGACGAGAATTTCACCGGCGCTGGACGAGTCGTCACGGATGCCGAGGGCAATTACCGCTTCGTCACGGTCAAGCCCGGTGCCTATCCGTGGAAGAACCACCACAATGCCTGGCGTCCTGCGCATATCCATTTCTCGCTGTTTGGGGCGTCGTTCCTCAGCCGCATCGTGACGCAGATGTATTTCCCCGGCGATCCGCTGTTTCCCTTCGATCCGATCTACAATTCGGTGACCGACGCGAAGGCCCGCGAGCGCATGGTCTCGAAATTCTCGCTCGACCTGACCGAGCCGGAATGGGCGCTGGGATTCAATTTCGACATCGTGCTTCGCGGACGCGAGGCCACCCCGATGGAGGAACCGCACGATGACTGAAGCCGCTCGCACCAAGCGTCCCGCCGGGATCACGCCGTCACAGACAGTCGGCCCCTTCTTTCACTACATGATGACACCCCACGCCTATGACGTGCCCGAACTGTTCGTCACCAACCTGGCGGACGGCACGGGCCTTTCGGACACCATCCGCATCGAAGGGCGCATGCTGGATGCTGACGGGGTGCCGATGACGGATGTGTTGCTGGAGATCTGGCAGGCCGATGCCAGCGGCGCCTATGCCACGACGGAAGCAACGCTGGAAGGCAACCGCCGCCCCTTCCACGGCTTTGGCCGCTGCGACAGCGACAAGCAGGGCACTTTCCGCTTCACCACGATCAAGCCGGGGCGGGTGCCCGATGCCGATGGTCGGCCGCAAGCCCCGCATATCGCCGTGACGGTACTGGGGCGTGGCCTGCTGAAAAATCTGACGACGCGATTCTATTTCGACGGTGATCCGGCCAATGCCGATGACGCAGTGTTGAAGCTGGTGCCTGTGGCAAGGCGCGAGACACTGATGCTCAAGCGTGGCGCGGATGGCATCTGGCGCTGCGACATCAATCTGGGTGGCGATCGGGAGACGGTGTTCTTCGGGGTGTGAGGCGGTTCATTCCTTCTCTCGCCGCCGATGCATGGCAGAACGGTTGTGCATCCTTCGAGGCTCGTTTTGCTCGCACCTCAGGATGTGGTGGGTCGAGAGTGGAATAAACATTTTGGATGATGAAATGCCCCTGCGTCCTCATCCTGTGGTGCGACGAAGCGTTAGCGTAGGAGCCTCGAAGGACGCAGATCGGTTGTGCCAGGCAATCCTTACGGTGTTCTGCTACACATGCAGATAGCGGTCGACCTCGGCCCTTTGCGCCCGCATCTCGTCCGATGTTCCGGTCCAGACCACGCGCCCCTTCTCGATCACCACATGGCGATTGGCGAGCGGCAGCAGCGCCTCCAGGTGCTTGTCGATCACGAGGATGCTTTGGCCCTCGTCGCGCAACTGTGCCAGGGCCGCCCAGATCTCGGCCCGGATGAGCGGGGCGAGCCCTTCCGTCGCCTCATCGAGAATCAGGAGCTTCGGGTTGGTCATGAGGGCACGTCCGATGGCCAGCATCTGCTGTTCGCCACCCGAGAGCTGGTTGCCGAAATTGCCGCGCCGCTCCCGCAGGCGGGGAAAGAACGCATAGGCGGCATCGAGCGTGAAGCGCCCCTTGCCGCTGCGGTTGGCTGCCGTGGCAACGAGGTTTTCCTCCACCGTCAAGGTCGGGAACACCTGCCGCCCTTCCGGGACCAGACCGAGACCCGCCTGGGCGATGCGGTAGGGCGCAGCCCCGGTCATCGCCTTGCCCTCGAAACGCACCATGCCTTTCGTCGCAGGGATCAGCCCCATGATCGCGCGGATCGTGGTGGTCTTGCCCATGCCGTTGCGCCCGAGCAGGCTGACAACCTCCCCCGCCTGAACCGCAAAGCCGATATCGAACAGCACCTGGGCCGGGCCGTAACCCGCCTGCAGCGAGGAGACCTCAAGCATGGGCAACCTCCTCGCCCAGATAAGCCTCACGCACCTGCGGATTGGCGCGGATGGCATCGGGCGTGCCAGTCGCGATGATCCGGCCATAGACCAGCACGGAGACCCGGTCCGCGACCCGGAACACTGCGTCCATGTCATGCTCGACCAGCAGCATCGGAATCGTCGTCTTGAGGCGCATCATCAGGGCGATCAGCCGCTGCCCCTCGTCATGCCCCGCACCGGCCATGGGCTCATCGAGCAGCATCACCTTCGGTTGCATGGCGAGCGCGATGGCACATTCCAGCGCGCGCTTTTCGCCGTGGGAGAGCAAGCCTGCCGGCACCTCTGCACGCTCGGCCAGGCCCACTTCCGTCAGCATGGCCATGGCCTCGCTGTTCAAGGCGTCTTCCTCCGCCGCCTTGCCGAAGAAACGAAAGCTGGAACCGGAGCGGGCCTGCACGGCGAGTGCCGCGTTCTCCAGCGCGGAGAAGCCAGGCAGGATCGAGGTGATCTGGAAGGAGCGCGTCAGCCCGGCCCGCGCCCGCTTGTCCGGTGACAATGCTGTGACGTCGGTTTCTCCCAGGAAGACCTGCCCGGCATCAGGCTGCAGAAACCCGGAAACCTGGTGGATCAGCGTCGTCTTGCCCGCGCCATTGGGGCCGATCACGGCATGGATTTCACCACGGCGCACATCGAGCGAGACATCGTCGGTGACGCGCAATCCGCCGAAATTCTTGCGCAGGCCCTTGAGCGAGAGAACCACGTCTGGCGCAGGATCAGCCATGGCGTCCTCCCGCGAGACGCTGGAGAAAGCCGAGGATGCCGCCACGCATGAACAGCACGATCAGCACCAGCATCGGCCCGAAGATCACCTTCCAGTGCTCGGTGAAGCCCGACAGCCACTCCTCCAGCAGCAGGAACGCCGCGGCACCAATGATCGCGCCATGCAGCGACCCCATGCCGCCCATCACCACCATGACGATGAGCTCGCCGGAGCGCTGCCACGACATGTAGGCCGGGCTGACGAACTCGGTCAGGTTGGCCAGCAAAAAGCCCGACAGGCCACCGATCATGCCGGAGATGACATAAGCCGCAAGCTGATAGGGGTAGGGATTGAAGCCGATGGCCTGCATCCGCTGCGGGTTCTGTTTGGCGCCTTGCAGCACACGGCCAAAGCGCGACGCGACAATGGCGCGGCACAGGGCATAGACCGCGATGAGACTGGCAAGCACGACATAGTAGAACAGGCGGTCATCCTTCAGCAGCTTTGCGCCCATCACCAGCGAGCGGGAGGCGACGGTCAGTCCGTCGTCGCCGCCATAGGCCCGGAGCGAGGAGGCCGTGTAGAAAGCCATCTGCCCGAAGGCGAGGGTGATCATGATGAAATACACACCCTTGGTGCGCAGCGAGATGGCCCCGGTGATCAGCGCGAACAGCGCGGAAGCCGCGAGAGCCGCGACGAGCCCGGTCAGGAACCCGTCATGACCATGCGAGGCCAGTATCCCCATGGCATAGGCACCAATGCCGATGAAGGCGGCGTGGCCGAAGGACACCAGCGCGCCAAAGCCCAGGATCAGGTCCAGTGCCAGTGCCGCGATGGCGAGGATCATCACCCGTGACACCAGGTTCAGGATATAGCCGTCGCGGATGAACAGGCCAAGCAGCGGCACCACGGCCAGGGCCGCAAACAGCAGCAGGGGAATGAGGCGGGAGGAGCGCGGCACTCAGCGCCCCTTCGCCGGAAAAAGGCCCGACGGACGGAAGAACAGCACGGCAGCCATCAGCACATAGATCAGCATGGACGAGATCGCCGGGCCAACCGCACGGGCGTTTGGCGCGGTCATGCCGAAGCCGCGCAGGATATCGACCGTGAACGAGCGCCCCAGCGTGTCCACCAGGCCGATGAGGATCGCCGCCACGAACGCACCCCTGATGGAGCCAATGCCGCCGATCACGATCACCACGAAGGCCAGGATCAGGATGGTGTCGCCCATGCCCGGCTCGACCGACAGGATGGGCGCAATCATGATGCCCGCAAAACCCGCCAGCATCGCGCCAAAGCCGAAGACGATCATGAACAGGCGGCGGATATCGACGCCCAGCGCCGAGACCATCGGCGCATTGGTCGATCCGGCGCGGATCAGCATGCCCACGCGGGTGTGGTTGATCACGAGGTGCAGGCCAAGTGCCACCGCGAGGCCAGCACCGATGATGGCGAGCCGATAGACCGGATAGAGCACGCCTTGCGCAAGCGCGATCGAGCCTTGCATGATCTCGGGAACAGGAACGCTCAAGGGGGCCGCGCCCCAGACAATCTTCACGCCCTGGTTCAGGAACATGATGATCCCGAAGGTGGCGAGTACCTGCTCCAGATGATCCCGGTCATAGAGGTGGCGGAATACCACGACCTCACACCAGCCCCAGCACCAGGGCGGCCAGCAGCGCCAGCGGCA
>JANNFV010000655.1:0-3766 GCA_031380285.1 Hyphomicrobiales bacterium
CGCGTTCCGGCAGCGACACGCTCGATCTGCTGATGGACCGCGTGCGCGAAGCGATGCAGGCACAGGAAGGCGAGGTTGCGCTCGACATCCTCGATTCGGTGCTCGCACTCAAGCCGGACTGGGCGGAGGCCTATAGCCGCCGTGCCGCCGTGCATTTCCAGCGCAAGGATTTCGATGGTGCCATGCGCGACCTCCGGCAGACGCTGACGCTGGAACCGCGCCACTTCCAGGCGTTGGCGGGCATCGGCCTGATTTTCCAGCAGGGCGGCAACGAGAAACAGGCGCTGGCAGCTTTTCGCGAGGCCTTGAAACTCAATCCGCATCTCAAGGGCATCAAGCAGGCGGCGGAGCGGCTGGCGACGGACCACGACGGACAAGGTATCTGACGACGGGCCGTGATCGCCCGCTCGACGCACAATCGGGGAGGGGCGCATGAGGCAGTGGCGACAACAAGCTGGAACCGGTTGGAGCGCTCTGATTGTCCTTGCGGCGTTGGCCTGGAGCACCACATCATTCCTCGCACAGGCCAAGGGCGGGGCCACCGAGGTCGATGTCGAACTCGTGCTCGCCGTCGATATTTCCTATTCCATGGATATCGAGGAGCAGAAGCTGCAGCGCGAAGGCTACATCCAGGCATTGACCTCGCCGGAGGTGCTGAAAGCCATCCGCAGCGGCCTGACAGGCAAGATCGCCATCACCTATTTCGAATGGGCGGGGGCCAACACGCAGCGCGTCATCGTGCCCTGGCAGATCCTCGATGGACCTGAGACGGCGGATGCCTTTGTGGCCAGGCTGAATGCCACGCCGATCAGCCGCTGGTCGCGGACATCCGTTTCTGGGGCGATTCTCTATGGGCAGGAGCTGTTCGAGAACAACGGCTTCGATTCAGCCCGCCGCGTGCTCGATATCTCCGGTGATGGTCCCAACAACAGCGGCATCCTGGTGGAAGACGCCCGCGACCGGGCAGTGAAGTCTGGCATCGTGATCAACGGCCTGCCGATCATGCTCAACAATGGCCGCCGCTCCGCCTTCGACATGGATGACCTCGACGACTATTACACGGACTGCGTGATCGGCGGTCCCGGGTCCTTCATGGTCGCGATCAAGGAGCGCGCCCAATTCGTCGAGGCGACCCGCACCAAGATCCTGCGCGAGATCGCGGGCGATCCCGATGCCATCCCGTTGCCCTTCGGCCTCAGGATCATGCGGGCCAACAGCGAGCAAGACCCGCCGCGCAAGAAGATCGACTGCCGTTTCGGCGAAAGGCAATGGCAGGATCGGTATCGCAACTGACGCAAGGCTATCGCTGCAACTGACGATGGACAGCCTTGGGCGCAGGGCCTAACCCTCAGGCATGAAACTGCGCCCCGATACGCTCGGCATGACGGCAATGCTCGCCATGCTGACCGCTCTCTCCCCACTCTCCACCGATCTCTATCTGCCGTCCCTTCCGGCCATCGGCAGCGCCCTGGGGGCAGATCCGGCCCGGGTGCAACTGACGCTCTCGGCCTATCTCGTGGGCTATGCGGCGGGACAGATCTTCTATGGACCCCTGTCCGACAAGTTCGGCCGCAAACCGACCGTGATGGCCGGGTTGATCATCTATTTCCTGGCAAGCGTCGCCTGTGCCATGGCCGACAGCATCGAGATGCTGATCGCGCTGAGGTTCGTGCAGGCCCTGGGTGCCGCTGGTCCCATTGTGCTGGGCCGCGCCATCGTGCGCGATCTCTACGAAGGCGCCAGGGCCGGGCGGGAGCTTTCGCGCATGGGCATGTTGATGGGGCTCGTGCCCGCCGTCGCCCCCGTATTGGGCGGCGTTCTCGAGCCTCTTTTTGGCTGGCGCTCCAATTTCTGGGCAACTGCCATGGGTGCGGGCACGCTCGCGCTCTGCTTCCTGCTGATGATGCCCGAGACACTCCGCCAGCGTCGATTGGAGCCGATCTCGATCAGGGGCATCTTCAGCGGCTTCCGAAGCCTGCTCGGCCATCCGGGGTATCGGCTCTATGTGGCGCTGAACACGCTCACCTATTCCGGCCTGTTCTCCTTCATCTCGGCCTCATCCTTCGTGCTTCAAGGCACCTATGGCCTCAGCCCGCTCGCCTTCGGGATGTCATTCGGACTGACCGTCATCGGCTACATCGCGGGCACCATCCTGGCGCAGAGGATGGTCACGGGGCGCGGACTCGACGGTACCATTCGCCCGGGCGTCTGGTGCATGGCCGCGGGCGGAGCCGTGATGCTTGTCGCCATGACGGCAGGCGGCCATTCCGCGCTGGAGGTCACGCTGCCGATGGCGCTCTACACCTTCGGCGTCGGCCTGGTGATGCCGCAGGCCAATGCAAGCGCCATGATGCCCTTTCCGGAGCGGGCGGGCGCGGCCTCGTCGTTGCTGGGCCTGATCCAGATGAGCTGTTCGGCTGCATCGGGAACCCTGCTGGGCATCCTGATCGTCCGTTCACCCCTCTACATGCCCGCGTTCATTGCGCTGGTGGGCGCGGCGGCCCTGGTCGCGTTCCTGATCGTGCGGCCTGTGGCAGCTGCCGGAAACCAGCCGCCAGCGGCGGGATAGCGCGCCAGCAACGCGCCCATGCAAGCTCTTGCTCTCGCCACCCAGATTTCGGGTTGTCACGGCTGGCGCAGCCCGGCAGGATCGTTCAGACAAAGGGCGGAAAGGGATGCTCGATGCGCGACGATGACGACAAGCCGAAGAAGAAGGTGACGCACGACATCGGCCAGGATCTGTCCCTGCTGTCGGTGTTCGAGCTCACGGAGCGGATCGACCTGCTGAAAGCGGAGATCGCGCGTCTGGAGGCGGCCTCCAGGACCAAGTCAGCGGCCCGCGGCGCTGCGGACTCCTTCTTCAAATCGTGAGCATGCTCTCGGCCTTCGCGCCTCTCACCGAGCCCTGGTTCTATGCCTTTGCAGTGCCTGCCGTCATCCTCATGGCGATGGGCAAGGGCGGCTTCGGCGGCAGCCTGGCCGTGATTGCCATGCCGGTCATGGCGCTCAGCGGGCCGACCCTGCAGGCCGCTGCCATCATGTTCCCGATCCTGCTGGTGATGGATGCCATTTCCGTCTGGTCCTGGCGCAAGACCTGGAGCCGCCAGAACGTGATGATCATGCTGCCGGGCGGTGTGATCGGCACCATCCTGGGTTATCTGACAGCGACTTCCGTTTCAGACTCGGGCATCCGGCTGATGCTGGGCGTCATGTCGCTCGCCTTCTGCCTCCAGGCCTGGCTGAAAAGGGGGAGCGAAACGCCGCCGCGTGCGCCCGACATCGTGCGGGGTACGCTGTGGAGCATTGTCGCTGGGTTCACCAGCCTGATCAGCCATGTCGGCGGTCCGCCGCTGTCATTTTATCTCTTGCCGCAGAAGCTGACGAAGGAGGTGCTGTCGGGCACCTTTGTGATCTATTTCGCTGCGATCAATGTGATCAAGATTGCGCCACTGACGGCTCTGGGGCTTTTCACGGCCCAGAACCTCTCGACATCGCTGGTGCTGACGCCGGTGGCGGCGCTGGCCACGCTGTTCGGCATCTGGCTGGTGCGCCGCATCTCGACCGAGCTGTTCTACCGCATCCTCTACGGCCTGCTTTTCGTCGTGGCGCTCAAGCTGACCTATGACGGGATCGTCGGCTTGGCAGGCTGATCCTGGCCGTAATCCACGCCGACGAAATACAATCCCCAGGCAGGCGCCTGCGGACCTGACCGCTGCGTATCCCGGGCTGCGAGCGCTGCCTGCAGATCATCGGCGGTCCAGCGGCC
>JANNFV010000358.1:0-3815 GCA_031380285.1 Hyphomicrobiales bacterium
GACTTCCTTGATGTCCTCCGACAGCGCCTTCTTCTCTTCTTCCAGCCGTTCGATCCGCTCGATGATCGACTTGAGCTGCTGGGCGGTCTGCGGGTTCATGTCGCTGGCGGCGTCGTTCATGGTGGCTCTCCTGTGAGCGCCGCTTGAACCGGGTCCGGCATCCCGCGTCAAGCACCGATCCGGCTTGTCAACGGCTCAATGGCCGGATGCGCTTTTGACGAAGGCCGTCTGCTGCTCCGCTGTCGCCGTCGACTGGTGCCTGGCACGCCATTCATCATAGGGCATGCCATAGACATGGGCGCGGGAATCCTCCTTCGACAGGGTCAGGCCCCGCTCGGCGGCGGCGTCCATCATCCAGTTGGAGAGGCAGTTCCGGCAGAACCCAGCGAGGTTCATCATGTCGATGTTCTGCACATCGCCACGCTCGGCCAGATGCCGCATCAGCCGACGAAAGGCCGCTGCTTCCAGTTCTGTCGTGGTGGCGTTGTCGAACCTGCTCATCTTAACTTTCTCCTCCGACCCGGCTGCCATGGAACGCGATCCGATGCATCTGGGGACGCTTGAGGAGTGGCGCAAGATCATCCGCCAGACGGTTGCCCCATCGCACAGCATCGGCTTGCGTGGCGATCAGATCCTGCCGAACCTCGATCAGCACATGCGCCAGCCCGCGTGCAATGCAATGACGCGCCATCGTGTCACCCTCCAGGGCTCCGTCATAGGGCTCATTGTCGCCTGTCACGATGGTGGGGTCGGCTCGCAATGCTTCCAGCAGCGGCACGGGGAGGCGCGGATCGCTGTCCCACAGGATGCCCACATGCCAGGGCCGCTCGATGCCCTTCATGCGCGGTGTGAAACTGTGGATCGAGATGACAGCCGGAATGGTCCCCGCACCCAGCATCGTGTCGATCACGGATGTGATTGCCGCATGATAAGGCAGCGAGAATCGCCGCATCCGCTCGTCGATTGCCGCTCCGTCGATCCGTGCATTGCCCGGCACGATGGCACCGTCGGAAAGACGCATCACCAGGGTCGGATCGTCATCGCCACGGTTCGGGTCGATCAGGAGGCGCGAAAAGCGGGAGAGCACGGCGGGCGCATCAAGCTGCGCCGCCAGTGCCCGCGTCAGCCACTCCACGCCGATATCGTAGGCGATGTGTCGGCGCAGCTCCGTCTCCGGCATGCCAAGCTTGGCGAATGCGGGGGGCATAAAGTTCGATGCGTGATCCGCCAGAACAAGGGTTCCGCACGCAATGCTGCCCGCCACGATTTCAAAGGATTCGCCGCCATCATGCGCCGCGATGCGCTGGGGAAGAGGAGAATGCACGAAAAGCCCCGGTTGCCTGCCCTCGGGAATATATAGTGCCAAGGGCTTGTGAAAGGCCGCCGCGCTGGCCTACACAGGAATCTCCGTCATTAGTCGTAAGAATTCGATGTCTGAACCGATGCCAAGTCGGTCGCTGGAAAGCCGCCGCGTCTTTCTGCGCGGCGTTTTTGATGCAGCCGTGGCCGCCGCTCATCCTGACCAGGCCTTGCCACCGGCTTTGCCGCCTCCGCCAGCGGGTGGGAGAATCCTGTTGCTGTCCACCGGCAAGGCTGGCGGCAGCATGATGGCCGCCGCCGTGGGACATTATCGGGCACTGGGTATCCCGGACAATCGCCTGTTCGGCGTTGGCACGGCCCGTCATGGCTACGAAGGCTCCAATCCGCTGCTGCCGATGATCAGCGCGGGGCATCCCGTTCCCGACGAGGGCAGCATGGAGGCCGCCCGCCGGACGCTGCAAATAGCTGGCGAGGCGACGCCTGAAGACCTCGCCATCGTGCTGATGTCCGGTGGTGGCTCAACCAATTGGATCGCGCCTGCAGGCACCATGACGCTGGCCGAGAAGCAGGCACTGAACAAGGCCCTGCTGCGTTCTGGTGCCCATATCGGCGAGATCAACTGTGTCCGCAAGCACCTTTCGCGCATCAAGGGCGGGCGCCTGGCGGCGCGGATCGCGGCACATCGCATCCATACATTGGCGATTTCGGATGTGCCGGGCGATGATCCCTCGACCATCGCCTCCGGCCCCACGGTTGCCGATCCGACCACGCAAGCCCAGGCCCTGGAGATCCTGGCGAAATACAAGGTTGTCCTGCCCGCCAGCGCCGCTGCCGTGCTGGCCGATCGATCGGAGGAAACGCCCAAACCGGGCGATGCGGTGTTTGCGCGGTCCAGTTTCACCATCATCACCCGTCCGCGCGATGGTCTGGAGGCCGCCATGCGGGCTATCGCAGCTGGCGGGTATGAGGTCGTTTCGCTCGGCCCAGACGTCGAGGGCGAAGCGCGCGACGTCGCTCAGGCGCATGCCCGTCTGGCGCTTGAACTGAAGGCGACGGGCCGCCGCGCGGCAATTGTTTCGGGCGGCGAACTGACCGTGACCATCCTGGGAGAGGGTGCGGGCGGACCGAACCAGGAGTACGCCCTTGCCCTGGCAGCCGCCCTGGACGGAGCGCCGGGTATTGTGGCTCTGGCTGGCGATACCGACGGCACGGATGGCGGTCGGGGTGACCCGGCCGATCCAGCCGGGGCCTACGTCGATGAGACGACACTGGCGCGGGCGCAGTCGCGTGGTCTTGATGCGGCGGTTTACCTCGCCCGCAATGATTCCACGCCCTATTTCCGTGCGCTGGGTGACCTTTTGGAAACAGGGCCGACCCTCACCAATGCCAATGACTTGCGCGTCATCCTGGTGGACCCATGATTCTGGTGAATCAATGAAAGTCGGGTTGCGAACCCTGTTTGCCACCGTTGCCCTGCTCGCGGGCGGCAATCCCGTGCTCGCCGACCTGCGGGTGTGCAATGCTACCGCCAATCGCATCGGTGTCGCCGTGGGCTATCGCGATCCGCAGGGCTGGGTCACCGAGGGTTGGTTCAATCTCAAGGCCAACGCCTGCGAGGCGGTGCTGAAAGGCGATCTCAATTTCAAGTACTACTATGTCTATGCGGTCGACTATGATCGCGGCGGTGAATGGGGCGGTGTCTCGTATATGTGCACGCGCGAGCGGGAATTCTCTGTGCGCGGCTTCGAGAACTGCCTGGCACGCGGGTTTGACCGCACAGGATTTTTCGAGATTGATACGGGTGAGCAGAAGAACTGGACGGTTCAACTCACCGAAGCCAACCGGCAGGGCGGTCAACCGCCAGCAGGTCAGCCGCCTGGGGGGCAGCAACGATGAGACGCATGCGAAAGACGAAGCTTCTCGCCACGCTCGGGCCGGCCTCGCAGGACGACGCCATTGTTGAAAGGCTGTTCGAGGTCGGGGCGGATGTCTTCCGCATCAACATGAGCCATTCCTCCCATGATGTGCTGCGGGCCAGGGTCAAGCAACTCAGGGCGATGGAAGCCAAGTATGACAGGCCGGTCGGCATCCTTGCTGATCTCCAGGGGCCAAAGTTGCGGGTCGGCACCTTCAAGGACGGGTCCGCCATGCTCGTCAACGGCCAGCACTTCACGCTGGACAGCAATCCCGAGCCGGGTGACGCGACCCGCGTGCATCTCCCCCATCCGGAAATTCTCGAACCGCTGCAGGTCGGCCACACCGTCATCATCGATGACGGCAAGCTCCGGCTCAGGGTCATCGAGGAAACCGCGACCGAGGCCGTGACGGTGGTCGAGGTTGGCGGCAAGATATCCAACAAGAAAGGCGTCAGCCTTCCCGACACGACGATTCCGGTGTCGGCGATGACAGCGAAGGATCGGGCCGATCTGCTACGACAAAATCTGTGCGGAATACGACTTAATCGCGGAGCGCTGGAGTGACGGCTTCAGCCGTTT
>JANNFV010000690.1:0-12519 GCA_031380285.1 Hyphomicrobiales bacterium
GCCGCTTCGTAGAGCGACTTCGGAATGGTCTGCAATCCGGCCAGCAGCACAAGCGCAGCAAAACTCGATGTCTTCCAGACGATGGCGATGCAGATCGCGAAAAAGGCTGGCCCCTCGCGGGTGAGCCAGTTGACGGGCGCCAGCCCCATCCAGAGGAAAGCGTTGTTCACGAGCCCCTGCTGATACTCGAAGAACCAGCGGAAAATCAGTCCGGCAAAGACCAGCGGCAGCGCCCAGGGCACCAGCAGGCCCAGCCGGATCGGCCATTTCACCCGGAAGGGCTGGTTGGCGAGCAAGGCCAGGCCAAGGCCCACCAGCACGGCGCCGGGCACCGTGATGATGATGAACAGCAGCGTGTGCCACGTCGCCTCCCAGAAGCGCTCGTCACCCATCGCCTTGAGATAGTTCTCGAAGCCGACCCATGGCTTGGCCGTCCACGGCTCGGTCAGCTTGTTCTCGCTGAATGAGCCGCGGATCAGTGTCGCAATCGGATACAGCACCGTCACCGCCAGCAGGATCACGGCAGGGGCCAGCATGGCAAAGCCCAGCCGACGTTCCGACGATTCAAGCGGTGAAAGGCGCTGTGTCATGGTGAGGAGTGCCTTCTCAGCGGAAGATCTGGCCAAGATCACGCGTCATGTCGCCCAGCGCGGCATCGGCGGTTTTGGACCCTGCAAGGAAGGCATTCATGTTGGTGCGCATCACCTCCGAAACACGCGGATAGGCGGGTGACACTGGCCGGGCGCGGGCGGTCTGCACGACGGGCAGCGCATCCTTGAACCACGGGTTCGCCTTGAGCACGTCCGGATCGGTATAGACCTCCGCGAAAACCGGCAGATGGGATGCGGCAATGGCCTGGGCTTTCGCTACTTCCGGCGAGGACAGGTATCGCGCGAGCTTGTAGGCCTCAGCCTTGTTCTTCGAGAAGGCCGAAACCGTGAGCTGCCAGCCACCGATGCAGGTCGCGGCCGCATTCGCCGTGAACCCTGGCAGCGGCACCACGCCGACCTTGCCCTTGACCGTGCTGTCGGCATCACCTTCTGCCCGGTTCCAGACATAGCCCCAGGTCATGCCATAGAGCAGGTTGCCCGCCTGGAAATTCTGGCGGATGCGATCGGTCGGGATTTCGGCAAGGTTCGGCGGTGTCACATTGGCCGCCTTGAGGTCGCTCCACAGCTGGAACGCCCGCTTCGCCGCATCGGTGTTGAGCGTCAGCTTGCCCGAAGCGTCGGTCAGATTGCCGCCAGCACCCCACATCGGCACGAGATAGGTGCAGACCGTGCCCTCGATGGGGGCACCGGCTGTCTGAAAGCCGGAAAGATTGGGATTGCCCTCGGCCTTCAAGATCTTCTCGGCGCTTGCCTTCAGATCATCCCAGGTCTTGGGGGGCTGAACGCCGTGCTTTTCCAGCAGATCCTTGCGGTAATACAGGAACTGCGCATCGGCAAAATATGGCAACGCGATCACCTTGCCACCCACGATATTGGCTTCCCGATAAGCAGGAAGGTACTTCGCCATGACGGCGTCCTTTTCCGCACCGAGATAGCTGTCGAGCGGCTCGGCCCATCCGGCTGCGGCGTATTGGGCCGGGCGGATCACGTCGATCAGGATGACATCTAGCGCCGAATCCTTCGATGCGAGCACGGTGTTGAGGTATTGCTGCTGCTGCTCCGACGTGGCACCGCCGACCTCGACTTCAACCTTCACGCCGGGTGCACGCTTCTCGTATTCATCGACGATCTTGCGCATGACATCGGGGCGCTGCTGGCCACCGGTGAAAATGCGCAGTGTCGTCGTCTGCGCCATTGCGGCGGACGAAACGCCAAGGGTGAGTGCGGTCATCAGTCCAGCCAGGACATGTTTGCGGGTCAGCATGGTTTTCCTCCAGGTTGTTCCGACCATGTGGTCGTCGGTTTTTCAGGTGTTCGGAATCAAGCCGCAGCAAGTTCCGTTTGTGGATCGAACAGGTGAAACTTGCTCATGGCAAGGGTGATGCCACGGGTCGCGCCCGGCTTCAGGCCGGCGTCGGGCTGGAACCGGCCGGTCATTTCCGCCTTGCCAATCCTCAGAAGGGCCAGCGTATCGGAACCCAGCGGCTCCGTCAGGATCACTTCGGCGTGCAGGAGCTCCCCGCCACCCTGGCCGATCTGAATATGCTCGGGCCGGATGCCGAAAGTCATAGGTTTGCCGCGGATGGCTTTCAGGGAGCTCTGGCGCTCGACGGGCACCGGCAGCCGGATGCCGCCATCCAGGATAACCGATGTGCCGTCTTCACCCACCGTGCAGGCCGCAAAATTCATCGGCGGTGATCCCGTGAACCCGGCGACGAAGATCGAGCGGGGATGGTTGTAGATTTCGTCGGGCGTGCCAAGTTGCTCGACATGACCGCCTTTCATGACGGCGATACGATCCGCGAGTGTCATGGCCTCGACCTGATCATGGGTCACATAGACCACGGTGTTCTTGAACCGCTGGTGCAATTTCTTGATCTCGATGCGCATTTCCGCCCGCAACTGCGCATCAAGATTGGACAAGGGCTCGTCGAACAGGAAGACCTTGGGATCGCGCACGATGGCGCGGCCCATGGCGACACGCTGGCGCTGCCCGCCGGAAAGCTGACCCGGCTTGCGGTCCAGGAGATGCGTGATCTGGAGAACTTTCGCCGCGTCATCCACGCGCTTGCTGATGTCGCTGGCTTCGACATTGCGCATGCGCAGGCCGAAGCCGATGTTGTCGCGCACGCTCTTGTGGGGGTAGAGCGCGTAATCCTGGAACACCATGGCGATATCCCGGTCACGCGGCGGCAGATCATTGACGATGGTTTCACCGATGCGGATGTCACCCGAGGTGACCGACTCCAAACCGGCGATCATGCGCAACAGCGTCGATTTTCCGCAGCCCGATGGACCCACCAGCACGAGGAACTCCCCGTTGGGAACGGCAATATCCACGCCGTGCAGCACCTTGACCGGACCAAACGCCTTGGTCACACCTACGATGTCGAGTGCGGCCAATTTTCCCTCCCCAGGGTTCCACGACAAGCTTATTCGCGCTGCAAGTCTTATGTCTTATATAAGACTTGCACATTCATACCCGTGAGGTCAAGCGATGCTGGAAATTCTTCTGCCTGCGACTCTGCCGCTCTCCGTGTTCATCCTGCTTGTCGCCGTCAGTTTTTTCACCTCGGCTTTGACCGCAGCATTCGGAATCGGCGGGGGCATCGCCATGTTGGGCGCCCTCGCGGGTACGGTACCACCCGCGATGATCGTGGCCGTACATGGCGTCGTCCAGTTCGGCTCCAATATCGGGCGGGCATTCTTCCAGCGCATGCATATATTGTGGCGACCGACGGCCCTTTTCTCGCTCGGCAGTGTTGCCGGGGCCGTGCTTGGTGCAGCGGTTTTCGTGGCAATGCCGGAAAGGCTGCTGCTGGGGTTGCTCGGTGCCTTCATCCTCGCGATGACCTGGATACCCAAGCCGCGCATTCCCGGCCTTGCCACCACGGGCGTGCTGATCGGCGGTTTCATCGCCACATTCGTCACGATGTTCGTGGGCGCGACCGGGCCGTTCGTGCAGGCCCTGTTCCTGCCGCTTGGTTTGGACAAGAAGACGCTCGTCGCCACCCATGCGGCCTGCAACGTGATACAGCACGGCCTGAAAGTGATTGCCTTCGGCTATCTTGGCTTCAATTTCGCGGATTGGTTGCCATTGTTGATCGCCATGATCGCTTCTGGCCTGCTCGGAACGTGGCTGGGAACCCGGATGCTGGAGCGCATGCCGGAAGAGCTGTTCAAGACCGTGCTGAAATGGCTCCTGACGGTGCTGGCGCTGGACCTCCTGCGCCGCGCGGCTGGGTTCTGATCGTCCGGTCGCACGGTTAAGTCAGGTCGAATCGCGTCCAAGTGCGCGCACAAAGGCTTCGCAGGCCGCAATTTCGCTTTCTTCGATGAACTCGTCCGGCTGGTGGGCCTGCGCAATGCTGCCAGGTCCGCACAACACGGTCGGCAGCCCAGCTTTCTGGAAACGTCCCGCTTCGCTGCCATAGGGCACCGTGATGGTCCGGTTGGAGTGGGTCAGCCGTTTGGCCAGGACTTCGGCGGCGGATCCCGGTTCGGGCGCCAGCCCCGGCACGATGATTTCCGTCTCGGTCGTCACCGAAGCGTCTCCACCGAAGCGCCTCAGCCTCGGCAACACGTCCGACACGATAAAGGCGTCCAGCCGTCGCGGGATTTCATCCTCGTCAAGGCCCGGGACACCGCGGAACTCCCAATGAATCCGGCACTGCCTGGCTGTGATGTTGCGGGCCGTGCCGCCATTGATCGTGCCCACATGGATCGTCGTATAGGGCGGATCAAAGCGCCCGCTGGGATCACCGCGCCCGATCATCTCCTCGAACAGCCTCTCCAGTTCCGCCACGATCATGGCCCCGCCGCTGATGGCGTTCACGCCGTTGCGCGGACTGGAGGAATGCACCTCGAAGCCATGGACCGTCGTGAAGAAGGACGCGACGCTCTTATGGGCATCGGCCACCTGCATCGAGGTGGGTTCGCCAACGATCACAGCTCCCGGTTTTGGCAGATCAATGCCCATTCTGGCGATGATATCCATGACGCCGAGGCAGGTCGTTTCCTCGTCGTAGGACAGCAGGACATGAATTGGTTTCTTCAGGGGCAGCGCCTGCAACTCCGGAGCCAGCGCCAGGCAGACCGCATCAAAACCCTTCATGTCGCAGGCCCCGCGCCCATAGAGGCGGGTTCCCTCGCGGCGCAGGATGAACGGATCGGTTGTCCAGGCCTGGCCCACGACCGGCACGACGTCGGTGTGGCCTGACAGCACGGTGCCGCCCCCCATCATCGGCCCCACGGTCGCATAGAGCGCGGCCTTGTCCCCCGTTGGATTGGGGGCGATCACGAACGGAACACCGTGGCTTTCGAGATACTCGGCGACAAAGCGGATCAGACCCAGGTTGGATTGGTCGCTCACCGTGTTGAAGGCAACCAGCCGTTCCAGCATTTCGATGGAGGATAGCGCCAAGGGTGGGCGTGCTGTGGGCATGGTTGGCCTGATCAGTTGAGAATGCGACGTGCCGCTGGAATATCGAGCGAGAACGCCGGGATATCAATCAGGAACGTGTCGCCGTCCTCGCCAATCATGGTGTACTGGCCCGCCATGAAGCCGTCAGGCGTGTCGAGCGGGCAGCCCGAGGTGTAGCGAAAGCTTTCACCCGGTGCGATGATCGGCTCTTCGCCAACCACGCCTTGGCCCTTCACCTCATGCTTCTTGCCGCGACCATCCGTGATGATCCAGTGACGCCGCTTGAGTTGCACGGATCGGATGCTGCGATTCTCGATCTCGACCGTGTAGGACCAGAAGAACTGGTTGTTCGACGGCTCGGACCGCTCCGCCATATAGGCTGGTTCCACGGTCACCGCGATGAGATGGGTCACGGCTTGATACATGGTGCTGCTGCCTCGCATCGGATGTTGGCATAGCAAGATGCCAGAATATCCGCTGTTCAAATCTCCGTCAGGCGGCGTCGAACGTCACGCCAGCCGCTGAGACGCGTGCTAAGGCTTGCGGACGGGAGCGTCAATCGACGGTCCGGCTTTCCTTGCTCATCAGACGAAGAGGACCAACCATGCTGGACGGCGTCATGCGCCGGTTGATTGACCCAACGCTGGCTGGCCTGGGCAACCGGCTTGCTGCCTTGGGTGTCAAGGCGGATCACGTCACACTGCTCGGCTTCGCTGCCGGGATGGGCTGCGCGCTCGCCGTCGCCCTGGGATTTGACGCAACCGCCTTGGTCCTGCTGTTTCTGGGACGTCTGGCCGATGGGCTGGATGGTGCTGTTGCCCGCATCAGGGGCATCACGGATCGTGGCGGATTTCTCGATATCACCCTCGACTTTGTTTTCTACGGGTCGGTTCCGCTGGCCTTCGCCTTGCGCGACCCGGCGCAATTCGCGCTGCCCGCTGCGGTGCTGCTGGCCGCGTTCTATGCCAACGGAGCCTCGTTCCTCGCCTACGCAACGATGGCCGCGAAACAGGGCATGACGACCGAGCAACGCGGCAACAAGTCCCTCTATTTCACGACAGGCCTCACCGAAGGCACCGAGACCATTGCCTTTTTTGCGACCGCTATCCTCTTGCCCGCCTGGTTTGGCGTTCTGGCCTATGTCTTCGCAATGCTCTGCATGGTCACCTGCATATCCCGCATCGCGCTGGCCTGGCGCGTTTTCGGAGTGGATGACGCAGCGAAATAGAGCACTGCCTGCTTGGCATCCCGGTCCGCTTGCCATAGCGAACAGGGATGAATGCGGGAAACACCTCCATGAGCGGCAAGAAATGTCGATGAGCGGCAAAAGCATATCCGGCCTGCTGCCGCGCCAGGATGTGGTCGGCCTGGTGCAAACCGGCGCGATCCGCGCTGCGACACCGGTGCTGGACAATCAGTATCAGCCTGCCAGTCTCGATCTGCGCCTGGGGACGAAAGCCTACCGGTTGCGGGCCAGTTTCCTGCCGGCCAAGGGCACCACGATCGAACGGCGGCTGGCAACCATCGCGCTGCACGAGATCGATATCTCGCACGGTGCCGTGCTGGAGCGGGGCTGCGTCTATCTTGTCAAGCTGCAGGAGGAGTTGTCGCTTCCTGCCGACATCGCCTGCTCGACCAATCCGAAAAGCAGCACGGGCCGTCTGGATGTGTTCAGCCGGGTGATATCGGATGCTGGCAGCGAGTTTGACCGCGTGCCTGCGGGCTACACCGGCCCGCTCTATGCAGAGATATCACCGCGCACTTTCAGCGTCGTGGTGCGTGCAGGGTCACGCCTGAACCAGGCCCGGTTCCGTCGCGGCGAGGCCATGATCGGTGATCAGGATCTGCTGGACCTGCATCGGCGCGAGACACTGGTCGATGATGAGGCCAACATCGAAGCCGGGCTGAAGCTTTCGGTCGATCTGCGTGGACAATCCTCGCATGGCGTCATCGGCTATCGAGCCCAGCGGCACACCGATGTCATCGATGTCGATTCCGTCGGTCGCTACGAGATTTCGGATTACTGGGAGCCGCTCTATATCCGCAGCAGTGGCGAATTGATCCTCGATCCGGGGCAGTTCTACATCCTCGCATCGCGCGAGACGGTGCATATTCCCTCGAGCGTGGCGGCCGAGATGGTGCCTTTCGATCCTGTGGTGGGGGATTTCAGGGTGCATTATGCGGGCTTCTTCGATCCCGGCTTTGGCAGTGCCCGCGCCAATGGCACGCGCGCCCGTGCAGTGCTGGAGGTGAGGTCGTTCGAGGTTCCGTTCACCCTCGAGCATGGGCAGACCATCGGCAGGCTCGTTTTCGAGCGCCTCACGGCTGAACCCGATACGCTTTATGGGGGCGGGCTGGGGTCCAACTATCAATCCCAGGGCTTGCGCCTCAGCAAACACTTCCGTCACGTGTGATAATAAGCAGGTCCGCACCGTTGAGGCATGCCAAGACCCTTCTATGGTCATCTGTTTATAATAATTGGCCTCAAATATCCGTATTAAGTTTTTGTTAAAAGCAAATATTGCAAATTAAAGATGATAAAATTCAATTGTTTGACTGCCATTATTTAGCCATCCGTCTCAATTTTCCTGCATGTCTATTATATATGGGACATTTTTTTCATTTATTAACCAGAAAATCTGACATTGACGATTATGGCAGGGTTATTTGATCAAATTAACCACGGCGCAACTGATGGCAGGTATTCTCATTCTCGGTTCTGATCGATCCGGCAAGGACCGACAGGCAACCACCAGTGGAGCTAAGGAGTATCACCATGAAGTCTCTCTTTTCACGTTTCGTCAAGGACGAGTCCGGTGCAACGGCTATCGAGTACGCTCTGATCGCCGCCGTCATCGGCCTGGGCATCCTCACCGGCGCCCAGACCCTCAAGACCGCAATCAATGCCAAGTACTCGGGCGTTTCGACGAACCTGAACGCGGCGAACTGATTGTTTGCAATGCAAGCCTCTTCGTCGCAACGCGGCGAGGGGGCTTCATTTTTCTCATTCCTGGGAGTAACCGCATTGAAGCTTGTTCGCAGATTTCTCGCCGATCAGAGCGGCGCGACCGCAATCGAGTATGCACTGATTGCTGCTGTCATCGGCCTGGGCATACTGGCTGGCGCGCAAACGCTGCACAACGCGATTGAAGCAAAATACGTTGGCGCTGCCGCGAACGTGAACGCGATCAACTGACGTTTTTCAAAGTCCTGACATGAGCAACATCCTGATCGAAACGATCCTGTTCTTCGTCCTGCCGGTTTTGCTGGCGGGAGCGTGTTTCTCGGATCTGTTCTCGATGCGGATTTCCAACAAGCTCTGCCTGTCGGTTTTTGCGCTTTTCGGCGTTTTCGCCATTCTCGCCTCCATGGCTCCTGCCGTGGTGATGTGGCACATTCTTGCGGGCATGATTGCCTTGTCGGCGTCATTCGCTCTCTTCGCGCTGGGCGTGATTGGGGGTGGCGATGCCAAGTTCGTGGCCGCAGTGTCCGTCTGGATTGGGTTCAACCAGCTTGTGGAATACCTGGCCGTTGCCAGCGTGCTTGGTGGGATTCTGACATTCGCCATTCTGTTCTTCCGCAAGTATCATTTGCCACCGCGGTTGATCGTGATTCCGTGGATCAACCGGCTGCATGATGCGAAATCCGGAATCCCTTATGGCATCGCGCTTGGCGCAGCCGCGATGCTGATGCTGCCCTACGCAGACTTGTATCAGCGTTTCATTTGAATCAGCCCCGCCGGTCGAGGGGCGCCGACCGGAAACCTCCTGGCAACCAAGTCATTTCATCCCCGGTTAACCATACTTTGACGTTTCCCTGATTGTATCTGTTCAGTCCATCTTGGCGTTTGATGTCTGGATTTTCTGAATGAAGCCCGCAAAACTTATGGTCCTTGGAGTTGCCGGTGTCGCGGCGCTGTCGGCGGTGTGGCTGACGTCAAGCTTGCGCACCCCTCAGGTTGTGGTTCAGGCCGCTGCACCGGTGCAGACAATCCCCATGGCTGAGGTGTTGGTTGCTGCTGCCGAGCTGCCGATGGGTTCTGGTGTAACCGCAGAGCAACTCCGTTGGCAGGGTTGGCCGCGCTCGGCGCTGTCGGAAGCCATGATCACCAAGGATTCAATGCCAAACGGCATTGCCGAGATCGCCGGGTCGGTCTCTCGCGCGTCCACCATGATGGGCGAACCGGTGCGTCGTGAGCGCCTGATCAAGGGTGCCAATGGCGGCTTCATGTCGGCGATTCTCCCGGAGGGACGCAGGGCAGTTGCGATCAACATCGTTTCAAGCGGTGCCAAGACTGCTGGCGGGTTTGTACTTCCCAACGACCGTGTGGACGTGATCCGTACCGGACGCGACGATGAAGCCGGGCGCTCCAAGCAGGCCGAAGCCTTCGTCGCGGAAACGATCTTGCAGAACATTCGCGTGCTGGCGATCGGCCAGAACGTCCAGGAGCGCAATGGCGAGAAGGTGATCGTCGGCGAGACCGCGACCATGGAACTCGATCCCAAGCAAGCCGAACTGATCACCCTGGCACAGCGCACGGGAGAACTCTCGCTCGTCCTGCGCAGTCTCGCTGATGCCAACAAGTCAGTGGAAGCGCCCGTTGCCCGTGAGGAATCTGGCCTGACGATCGTGCGGTTCGGGGTCACCCAAACCATCGGAAAGAAGTGAGCATGAGCCCGATGACGTTCCTGAAGCGTTTTCTTCTCGCTGCAACGGCAGTGACCAGCGGCTTGATGCCTGGAATGCATGCATTCGCCCAGCAGAACCGCACCCTGGCTGAGCCGGTGCCCTATTCCCGCGTGCCGTCCCCCCGCATGCAGACCGGATCCGCCGACAACATGATGGCGCGCAGCATCGAAATGGGCGTGGGCCGCTCGATCATCGTCGATCTCCCCAGGGATGCGAAAGAAGTCTTCGTGGCCAATCCCGCCATCGCCAATGCTGTCGTCAGGTCACCCCGCAAGCTTTTCATCATCGGTGTGGCCAACGGTGCCACGACCATCATGGCGATGGATGCGGAAGGGCGTCAGATCGCGGCGCTTGAAATGCAGATCGGACGTGAGCCTGGGCTGCTGCAGAAAACCCTGAAGACGGCGCTGCCGCATGCCGACATCCGCGCGATCAGCATCGGTGATTCGATCATCCTGACCGGAGTGGCCGATACGGTTCTCGAAGCCCAGAAGGCAGTCGATATCGCCAAGGGCTTCGTCGGCCTGTCGACAACGACGGCGGGCAATGTCGAGGGCAAGGTCATCAATTCCATGACCATTCGCGGCAAGGACCAGGTGATGCTCAAGGTCACCGTCGCGGAAGTCAAGCGCTCGGCGATCAAGCAGCTTGGTGTCAACCTCAAGGGCAACTGGGAGGTCGCAGGGAAGAACCTTGGCGGTGCGACGAACAACAATTTCAGCAGCTCGCTGGTGCAACCGCCCAATTTTCTCTCTGCAGGCATGCAGCTTGGCAGTGCCCTCGAGAAATCCATCGATATCAAGATGCTGGAGCGTCACGGCGTCCTGCGCACCCTGGCCGAGCCAACCTTGACGGCGATTTCCGGCGAAACCGCGAAATTTGTGGCGGGCGGGGAAATTCCAGTGCCAAAGACCGAGGAAACGACAGTTGCCAGTCCCCTGCTTGGCGGTGGCAGTACCAAGCTGACGCTGGAGTACAAGCCTGTGGGCGTCATGCTCACCTTCACGCCCGTCGTGCTCTCGGAAGGTAGGATTTCGCTGAGCGTCGGCACCGAGGTGACGGAAATCGATGCCGAGAACGCCATCTCCATCGGCAAGACCAACTCGCCCGCATTCCGCAGCCGCAAGGCTTACACCACGATCGAGCTTCCATCCGGCGGATCACTGGTAACCGCAGGTTTGATCCAGCAGGTGTCGCGCCAGGCGCTCAATGGCACGCCCGGCCTGATGAACCTGCCGGTCCTTGGAGCACTCTTCAGATCACGGGATTATTTCCGCGAGGAAACCGAGCTCATGATCATTGTGCAACCCTTCATCGCCAAGCCGAGCACGCCGAGCGCCTTGTCGCGTCCCGATGACGGCTACATCGAAGCCAGCGACCCCAGCGCAGTTCTCATGGGGCGTCTCAACAAGGTCTACGGAGCGGCCGGAAGTCCCGTGCCGCCGTCCGGTTATCGCGGACGGGTAGGGTTCATCCATGAGTAAGCACGCGTCGAGGATTTCTGTCATGTTTGCAGCGAAGAGCATGTCAATGGCCCATCGGAACCCCGCCTTGCGCATGGTGCTGTTGTCTGTTGCGGCAGCGATGGCCCTTTCGGGTTGTTCGACGCGTGACGAGATCACATCGTCGGTTCCGGCTGACTACCGTCACCGCCACCCGATCGTCCTGAGCCATGCGAATGAAACGCTGGAGGTCTATTCCGGTGGTTTGGGTGGTCTGGATCGCCGCCAGAAAGAGGATATCAGAGCCTTCGCACGCGACTACATGAGCAACGGGCAAGGCCCGTTGATCGCCTATCTGCCAACGGGCGGATCGTCGGCTGCAACCAGCGCCGGTCTGAACGGCATTCGCCAGACGCTTGCAGGCGGCGGTGCAAGCGGGCGACTGCAGATCGCGCATTACCATGCCTCTGGCAGCAATGTCGCACCGATCAAACTGGCTTTCGCCAAACTGAAGGCCAGCACGCCGGCTCCATGCGGCTATGAGCACGAGGATATCGTGCCGAGCCGCTTCTCGGCGAATATCGTCAATCGGCAGGCCAACAATTTCGGCTGCACCTATCAGCGCAATCTGGCGGCGCAGATCGCGGACCCTCGCGACCTGCTCCAGCCGCGTCAGGAAGGTGCGATCGACGTCGACAAGCGTCTGGCGGGGATTGAGCGGATTCGGGAAGGTGATCAGAACCGCCTCGAACCCAACGGCACCTCGCTCAAGAAGCTGATCCAGGAGTGATCATGAACGTTTTGGACCACTCCCAGGGTTCTCAGGACCATATCGCGCCACTGCCGCGCGTGGCGATCCAGGCGTTCTGCGAGACGCATGACATCAAGCAGGTTCTGCTCGCGTTGTCCTCGGACCGGCGCATGGCGAAGACCATGATCAAGGTGCAGGATGGCGGTGTCGCGGCCTGCCTCGAGGCTTACCGTGGTGCACCAACGCCCAACGTCATCATCATCGAGAGCAACAACGACCGAAACGGCCTGCTGCTGCGCCTTGATGAGCTGTCGCAATATTGCGACTCCGGCACGCGCGTCCTGGTCATCGGCCAGACCAACGATGTCCTGCTCTACCGCGAGCTGATCAAGCGTGGCGTCAGCGAATATCTCATCGCGCCGGTCAGCGTTCTGGAGGTCATTGCTGCCCTGTCATCGATGTACAACTCCGGAGAGGGAGAATCCCTTGGACGTGTCATCGGTGTCGTGGGTGCGAAGGGTGGCGTTGGCGCATCCACGATCGCCCATAACCTGGCCTTCATGATCGCCCAGGATTTCGAGATGGCGACCACGCTGGTCGATC